>NZ_WBYO01000004.1:0-211158 GCF_013283345.1 Marinobacterium sp. xm-d-564
GTTTCCCCATGTGAGAGTAGGTCATTGCCAGGCACCTAATAAACAAAGAACCCCAGTACCGAAAGGTCCTGGGGTTTTTTGTTTTTTGGTAGCAAGGAGACTTCTGAGCGAATGCCCATGTGACCACGCATGCACTGAAAGTGCGGCGGGGAGGCGCTGCAAGCGTCGCGAAGCGATGACGAGCAACGCTCGGCACCTATTGTAGGTCATTCACTCGAACACCGTTCGTAACCTATTGTAGGTCATTGCGAACTTCGTACAGGATCTCTGCCAAACCCATCGCGGCCTTTGCAAGACCGCTCCAACGGTTTTAAAAAGTCTCTGCCAACGTCAATAGCGGATGACAGGCTGAAGGCCAGTCACCGTAGCTCCGTAGCGAGTTAAGAACATCAGTGACTGGCTTTAGCCTGTCATCTGCTGTCCAATTACGCTCCAATCCATCGCGGCCTTCGCAAGACCGCTCCAACGGCTCCTAACTCTCCAACCAAAACGTAACCGGCCCATCATTGGTTAGTGATACTTTCATATCGGCACCAAACTTCCCGGTCGCAACTTTAAGCCCCGTTTTGTTAGCCGCTTCTACAAAGTAGTTGTAGAGCTCTTCACCCAGTGCTGGAGATGCCCCTTTTGAAAAACCCGGTCGTTTGCCCTTGGAGGTTTCGGCTACCAGCGTAAATTGAGAGACCACCAGTAACTCGCCTTCAATATTTTTAAGGCTAAGGTTCATCTTGTCCGATTCATCGCTAAAGATGCGGTAGTTGATCACCTTGTCGAGTAGTTTATCGGCTTTTGATCGGTCATCCTCTTTCTCTACACCGAGTAAAAGAAGTATCCCCTGATCTATTTCACCGACGCAGTTGCCGTCTACTACAACGCTAGCACTGCTGACTCGTTGAATAAGTCCTTTCATTAGCTGGTTAACTCCAGATAATGATCGGTGGCATGGATTAAACGGTCTGTAATGCCCGGCTCAAAGGCTGAGTGTCCGGCATCACGAACGATATCAAAGTTTGCTTGAGGCAGTTCTTTAGCCAATAGGTGTGCCTGCTCAATAGGGCAAACCATGTCATATCGGCCATGAACAATCCAGGTCGGTATCTTTTTGATGCGATCACAGTGATTGAGCAGTTGGTTTTCAGACATAAAAGAGTTGTTGGCAAAATAGTGTGCTTCGATACGCGCCATGGCTAATGCGACATGAGGATCACCAAAGTGGTCAACCAAACTCGGATTAGGGTCGAGTGTAGAGCACCGTCCCTCCCAAATAGACCAGGCTTTTGCTGCTGCCATACGCTCTAGTTCATTATCACTGGTCAGAACTTTATAGTAGCTGCTGACCATGTCGTTTCTCTGATCGGCCTGTATCGGTGCTATAAATGATTCCCAATGGTCAGGGAATACATAGCTTGCTCCCTCTTGGTAAAACCACTGAATATCTCTAGGTCGACAGAGGAATATACCTCTTAGAAACAGTGCATTGACTCGCTCTGGGTGAGATTGTGCGTAGGCAAGGCTTAACGTAGAACCCCAACTACCGCCAAATAGTGCCCACTTATCTAGGCCGAGATGGGTACGAATCTTTTCAATATCAGCGATTAAGTGTTCCGTTGTGTTGTTTTCTAAACTGCCATGCGGCGTCGAGCGCCCACAGCCGCGTTGATCAAATAGAATGATTTTGTAATGTTCTGGGTTAAAAAAGCGTCGATGCTCGGGCGAACAACCACCGCCTGGCCCGCCGTGGACGAACAGAATAGGCTCGCCATTGGGGTTGCCTGAAAGCTCTAAAAAGAGGCTGTGCCCTTTGCCTACATCCAGTTGCTCGCTGTGGTAGGCACTTATTTCTGGGTAGAGTGTTCTCATTCTACTGGTAACCCCGCATCTTCTAGGCGTTTCTTACGCAGCTCAATTAATCGATCGATCTCAAATATCTCCTGTGGGCTCGCATCCGTTTTAAGCCCTCCCACAATGGCGTAATTGATACGGGTTTTATGCAGATCAAAGAAGTCGGTCAATGACTTAGCTACCTTTAGTCGATTCTCTGGATAGATTGTGACTAAGTGTTCGGTTAACTCACCCGCTCGTTTGGGCAGCTTTAATACCATCTGTAATGCTACCTCTTCTGCTTTTAGGTGAGCAGATTCCAGTGCAGTTTTTATTAGGTGCTGAGGATCTTTCGGGTTCTGTTTGAGTGCCTCAATCAACAGTTTAAGCGCCGGCTCTGCAATCTCTGCAGCCACGTACTCCTCAAGAGGAGGCACGGATGCAGGGTTGGTTGTGAACTGGTAGGGCTGAGCGGGTTCTAGACGTTCGGTTCGCAAGAAGAGCTTACGCACTAATAAGAAGAGCATCAGCAGTAGATGCAGTGAAATGACGTAGAAGTAGAGCCAAACAGAGCTAAACCACTCCATCATAGCGCCCGCCACGATAGGGCCGACGACACCACCGACGCCTAATAGAATTTGCATCATACTGGTTGCAGGCATCGCCTCTTTACTGTCGATGTGGTCGAACACCTGTGTCACAGCTAGCGGGAAAATAGCGGCCCCAGCGCCCCCTGACAGTAGGAAGAAGAAGGTGACGAACCAGGTGGGTAGAGCGCTGTAAAAATCGATAATGATGACGGCATTTGCACCGACACCAATCATCATTAATACAGCGCCCACCGTACGTTTATCGAAACGATCCGCAAACCAGCCAGTTGGGTATTGTGTCATGAGGCCCCCAAGCAAATAGGAGCCTAAAATGATTGATAGTAGTGTGCCGCTAAAGCCTCGATCGTAAGCGTATAGAGCGATCAGTGATACGCTTGCGGAGCCAATAGAACCGGCCACCAGGCAAGATAGAGTACCTGATGGAGAGACCTTCCATAGTTGCCCAAATGACATTGGGCGGCTTCGGCCAGGTAGCTCGGGTGCTGGCATGCGTGACATCGACATAATAATCAGAGCGATCGCTAATACGGCGCTGATAATACCGAACAGTCTAAAATCACTCTCTTCGAAAATGTTCATCACAAAAGGTGCTGAACCGAATCCGACAGCAAAGAATATCTGGTAGACACTGAACAGTTTACCGCGGTTGCTGCTATCACTGGTGACATTAAGCCAGCTCTCCAGAGTAATAAAACTGGTGATGAAGCAGAAGCCTGCAACGACCCTTAACAGGGAAGTGATGATGAACGATTCAAGAAGTGTGTGCAGTATTGAGACGATCGACAGTGTTGCAGCCATTGTTGCAAAGGCGCGGATATGACCGACGCGGTTGACGACTTTGGCGCCAAACATCCCTGCCAGGATAGAGCCGGCGGCAAACATACCCATAGCAATACCGACTTGTGAAGACTCAATGCCCGCCGACTGCATTCTTAAAGGGAGGATGATAAAGAATAGGTTGTGGCTAAGCGCCATACCAATAATTGAAAAAAGAATAGGGCTGACCCGGTAAAAAATGCTGTTGGTCATTAGGTGGTTCCTAGTTTGTCACTTCAAGATTTCTTGGACTTTAGTTTACTCCGTTTATTTCGTTTGAATATAAAAAAACGGTGCTCAATTTGCATTGGCACCGTTTTATGTTTTGCATTTATTGCAAATTAATTAACGCTTAGCGCGTTTACGCTCATGCTCTTTCAAGAACTTCTTACGAATACGGATGTTCTCAGGTGTTACTTCAACCAACTCATCATCTTCAATGAAGTCTAGAGCCTGCTCTAGAGTAAAGCGGATAGGTGGCGTTAGCACGATGTTCTCATCAGTACCTGAGGCTCGGACGTTGGTTAGCTGCTTACCTTTGGTTGGGTTAACCGTTAGGTCATTCGAGCGGCTATGGATACCAATGACCATGCCTTCGTACACTTCAATGTTTGGACCGATCATGAGGCGACCGCGCTCCTGAAGAGAGAAGAGTGCGTAGCCCAGTACTTTACCGTTAACCATCGAAACCAGTACGCCGTTGTTACGAGTCACCGTCTCACCCTCTTTCACCACACCGTAGTGGTCAAAGATTGAGTTCATGATACCAGTACCAGACGTCATGGTTAGGAATTGGCTACGGAAGCCGATCAAACCGCGAGAAGGGATCATAAAGGTCAGGCGACAGCGGCCTTTGCCGTCAACTTCCATATTCGTCATGTCACCGCGACGCATGCCTAGCTCTTCGATGATCGAGCCCTGGTGCTGCTCTTCAACGTCGATCATAACGATCTCGTAAGGTTCGTGGATTTCGCCATCTACCTCTTTCTGAATTACTTCAGGACGGCTGATGCCAAGTTCGAAGCCTTCACGGCGCATGGTCTCAATCAGTACCGATAGGTGAAGTTCACCACGACCTGATACACGGAATTTCTCAGGGCTATCACCCGGCTCTACACGCAGTGCTACGTTGTGAATCAATTCGCGCTCTAGACGCTCTTTGATGTTACGGCTGGTAACGAATTTGCCCTCTTTACCGGCAAACGGAGAGTCGTTGACCTGGAATGTCATAGAGACGGTTGGCTCATCGACAGAGAGTGCTGGTAGTGCTTCAACAACATCTGGGTGACACAGCGTATCTGAGATGTTGAGTTCGTCTAGACCGGTAATACAGACAATGTCACCTGCTTGTGCACTGTCGACATCGACACGATCAAGACCGTGGTAGCCCATGATCTTAAGGATACGACCTGAACGCATTTTTGCGTGTGAATCGATGACTTTAACAGGCGTGTTGGTAGAGATCTTACCGCGTGAGATACGACCCACACCGATAACACCGACAAAGCTGTTGTAGTCCAACGCAGAGACCTGCATCTGGAATGGACCTTCTGTATCGACGTGAGGCGCATCAACGTGCTTGATGATCGCTTCAAATAGAGGCGTCATATCGTCAGCCATAGCTTCGTGATCATCACCCGCAATACCGTTGATCGCTGAGGCGTAGACAATCGGGAAGTCCAACTGCTCATCGGTAGCGCCTAGGTTGTCGAACAGTTCGAAAACCTGATCCATAACCCAATCTGGACGTGCACCAGGACGGTCGATTTTGTTGATAACAACGATTGGCTTAAGGCCGCGTGCAAAGGCTTTCTGAGTAACGAAGCGTGTTTGTGGCATTGGACCATCAACTGCATCAACAAGCAGAAGGACCGAGTCAACCATCGACATAACACGCTCTACCTCACCACCGAAATCGGCGTGCCCAGGAGTATCGACGATGTTGATGCGGTAGTCGTTCCAAGTGATGGCGGTGTTTTTGGCAAGGATGGTAATGCCACGCTCTTTCTCTTGGTCGTTTGAGTCCATGACGCGCTCAGCGCCTTCATCACGACGGCCAAGGGTACCTGACTGCTCTAGAAGTTTATCAACTAGGGTGGTTTTGCCATGGTCGACGTGTGCGATGATGGCGATATTGCGAAGATTTTCGATCACGAGGTGAGTCTCATTAATTAAAGATGCGCGGATTATACGCGTCGAGCGTGATCAAGGCGAATTAATAGCCAATAAATTTGGACCATATGAACAATTGTTAGAAGCGAATCTAGTGCAAAATTTTTTGGCTGGAGTATCATATTGGCACACATCGACAGACTAGTAATAGTTTAAAGCACCATTGTGGTGCGTATGTTTTAGGTGTGCATCAAATTGGTGCGTTTATTGTCATTGGTGATTCGTTGCTGATGCGGTAAATCACCGTAAATAAAGACTTTTTTCGAGTTGGCATACTGTTTGCTAGCTCGTTAGGAAGACTGAGCTTGCATGGTGCAGGCTTAAACCCAAGGCTACTAGTCTGGCAATATCTGATAATGGAGAGAGCCATAATGTCTGAACAGACACTAAATCTGATCAAAGAAACTGACGCGAAGTGGATCGACCTTCGCTTTACAGACTCTAAAGGTAAAGAGCAGCACGTAACTATCCCAGTTCACGAAATGGGTGACGACTTCTTCGAAGACGGCAAAATGTTTGATGGCTCATCTATCCAAGGTTGGAAGGGTATTAACGACTCTGACATGATCCTTCGTCCAGATGACTCTTCATCTATCGTTGATCCATTCTCTGAAGATGCAACAGTCATCATCCGTTGTGACATCGTTGAGCCTGCTACAGGTCTTGGTTACGAGCGTGATCCACGTTCTGTTGCTAAGCGTGCAGAAGAGTACCTGAAATCAACAGGTATCGCTGACAGCGCTATGTTCGGTCCAGAGCCAGAGTTCTTCGTATTTGACGAAGTTCACTTCCACTCTGACATGTCTGGTTGTGGCTACACTGTATCTTCTGAAGAAGCTGCATGGTCTTCTAACAGCAAATTCGAAGGCGGTAACACAGGTCACCGTCCACGCGTTAAAGGCGGTTACTTCCCAGTACCACCAGTAGACTCTCTACACGATCTTCGTGCTGCAATGTGTGACGCGATGACAGCGATGGGTCTGCACGTAGAAGTACACCACCACGAAGTAGCAACTGCTGGTCAGTGTGAAATCGGTGTGGCAGGTAACACCCTTGTTAAGAAAGCTGACGAAGTTCAGATTCTTAAGTACGCAGTTCACAACGTTGCTCACGCTTACGGTAAAACAGCTACGTTCATGCCTAAGCCAATCGTTGGTGACAACGGCTCTGGTATGCACGTTCACCAGTCTCTATCTAAAGGCGGTGTTAACATCTTCGCTGGCGACGCATACGCGGGCCTATCTGAAGAAGCTCTTTACTACATCGGCGGTATCATCAAGCACGCTAAAGCGCTTAACGCTCTATGTAACCCAGGTACTAACTCGTACAAGCGTCTTGTTCCAGGCTTCGAAGCACCAGTTATGCTAGCTTACTCAGCTCGTAACCGTTCAGCTTCTATCCGTATCCCATACGTAACTAGCCCTAAAGGCCGTCGTATCGAGACACGCTTCCCTGATCCAATCGCTAACCCATACCTAGCGTTCTCTGCGCTAATGATGGCGGGTCTTGACGGTATCCAGAACAAGATCCACCCTGGCGATGCAGCAGACAAAGACCTTTACGATCTACCAGCTGAAGAAGCTGCTCAGATCCCACAGGTTTGTTCTTCACTAGAAGAAGCTCTGGACGCTCTAGAAGCTGATCACGAGTTCCTAACTCGCGGCGGCGTATTCACTGAAGACATGCTAAACGCTTACATCGAACTTAAGCGTGAAGAGTGTGCTCAAGTGAGCCAGACAACTCACCCAATCGAATACGATCTTTACTACTCAGTTTAAGATCTTATCGATTCAAAAAACCCGGCACCTGCCGGGTTTTTTATGTCCAGGATGGACGGTATCCTGCAGGCGCATGGATGCGCAGGAGCAGGGTATGCCAGGACGAACAGTATCCTGCAGGCGCATGGATGCGCACAAAACACCTCGCACCAAAATGGTGCATAATATCTTCATATATGCCATTCTGTTGTGCATGCTAAAACTCAAAAGCCCGTGGTTACTGGGTTTCGCTGAGTTGGCAACCTTTTTGCTTATTAAGTAGAGCTATTAAGGCTTAACGCTAGAGTAGAGCTGTTAAGTCATCAAAACCCTTGGGAATACCTAATGTTCGGATCGCAACAGTACAAATTGATTCTTGAAAACCTCAATACGGCTGTATTGGTACTGGGGCAGAAGTTCGAGTTGAAGTATATGAATCCGGCCGCTGAGGTTCTGTTAGAGGGTAGCTTTAAACGCTTAAAAAATTCACACATCGAGTATCTCTTTATTGGTTCCGAAGAGGAGCTCAAGCTATTAGAGAGTGTCTCTGCGACGGGACAGCATGTCAGTAAACGCGAAGCCGCTCTGATTACCTTTGGTGGTAACGAGTTGATGACGGATTACACCATCTCAAGGTTACCGAATGGGTTTCTACTGATGGAGTTGCACCCACGTGATCGCCTGGTTCGAATTGAGCGTGAAGAGGAGATGTTGAATCGACATGCCACCGCCAAAGTGCTTGTGCGTGGCTTGGCACATGAGATCAAGAACCCGTTGGGCGGGATTCGCGGCTCTGCACAGTTGCTAGAGCGCGAGCTGGATGATGAGGGGCTTAAAGAGTTCACCGGAATTATCATCGATGAAGCGGATCGGTTAAGAAATCTGGTGGATCGTCTGATGGGGCCTTACAAGAAGCCCAACATACACCCGGTGAACATTCACGAGGTGCTCGAGCGTGTGCGTGCTCTGATTGAAGTTGAAAGCGAGCAAGAGATTCAGTTGGTTCGTGACTACGACCCAAGTCTGCCGGAGTTTAACGGCGACAGTGAACAGTTGATCCAAGCGGTTTTAAACATCTGCAGAAATGCGATGCAGGCCCTGAAAGAGTCTGAAACAGCCGCTCCGCAAATCCGTATGAAAACACGAGCGCTCAGACGAATTACGCTGGGCGCAGAGCAGCATCGACTGGTCTGCTGCGTAGAGATTATCGATAACGGTCCGGGCATACCAAAGGATCTTTTAGATTCCGTGTTCTATCCGATGGTGACCGGTCGTGCGGAAGGGTCTGGGTTGGGACTATCGATTGCCCAATCTGTTATTGGTCAGCACCAGGGTTTAATCGAGGTCGCCTCGAAACCCAGTACAACAAATTTTAAAATTTTAATTCCTTTGGAGAGTTGAGATGGCTAAGCCAGCAACCGTTTGGATAGTAGATGATGATCGCTCAATACGTTGGGTTTTAGAGAAAGCGATCTCTGGCAGTGGCTTGGCGACAGAAGTGTTTGAGTCGGGCGATGCGTTGCTGCGTAAAATTAAGCGTGAACAGCCTGATGTGATTATCAGCGATATTCGTATGCCGGGCATTGATGGTCTTGAGATGCTAGAGCAGCTTCAAGCTGATTATGCAGACATTCCGACTATCATCATGACCGCTCACTCAGATTTAGATTCCGCGGTTGCCTCTTATCAAGGTGGTGCCTTTGAGTACTTGCCTAAGCCATTTGATATTGATGAGGCGGTAGCGCTGGTTCAGCGAGCGGTGCAGCACGTTGAAGAGCAGCGTCAACAAACCGAAGTGATTGTTGAAGATGATACACCTGAGATCATTGGTGAGGCGCCGGCTATGCAGGAGGTGTTCCGTGCCATTGGTCGTCTGTCTCATTCCCCGATTACTGTATTGATCAATGGTGAGTCTGGTACAGGTAAAGAGCTGGTGGCCCATGCTCTGCATCGCCACAGTCCGCGTGCGGGTAATGAGTTTATTCCATTGAACATGGCGGCTATTCCACATGACTTGATTGAGTCTGAACTGTTCGGGCATGAAAAGGGTGCCTTTACCGGAGCTCAAGCTTCGCGCCGTGGCCGTTTTGAACAGGCCGATGGTGGCACACTGTTCCTTGATGAGATCGGCGATATGCCTGCGGATACTCAAACTCGACTCTTGCGTGTTCTTGCTGACGGTGAGTTCTACCGTGTCGGTGGTCATACACCGGTTAAAGTTGATGTTCGAATCATTGCAGCTACCCACCAAAATCTCGAAAACCTCGTTAAAGAGGGCAAGTTTCGTGAGGATCTGTTCCACCGTCTAAACGTGATTCGAGTTCACATCCCCTCGTTAAATGAGCGTCGTGAAGATATTCCTCGTCTCGCTCGCCACTTTTTGTCACGTTCGGCGAAAGAGCTGGGCGTTGAGACTAAGATTCTTAAGCCGGAAACAGAGCGTTTTCTGCGCGATCTGACTTGGCCAGGTAATGTGCGACAGCTGGAAAACACCTGTCGCTGGATTACCGTGATGGCGTCTGGTCGAGAGGTTCTTGTCTCTGATTTACCACCAGAGCTTCTAGAGTCCTCAAATGAACGCCCTGTTGTTCATGGTAATTGGGAACAAGCACTGCGTGGCTGGGCTGATCAGCGTCTCTTTGAAGGGGAGAGGGGCATCCTCAAAGAGGCTGAACGTCAGTTTGAGCAGGTGTTGATAGAGACTGCGCTTAAACATACGGGTGGCCGTAAACGTGATGCGTCTGAACTTTTAGGCTGGGGGCGAAATACCCTAACCCGCAAGCTAAAAGAGCTGGGTATTGAGGCGGATTAGAGTCGCTTAATGCTACAATCGGCATCTAACAGTTTAGGTGCCGATATGCTTCACGTTGCTCTTTACGAACCCGAGATACCACCCAATACCGGAAATATTATTCGCCTGTGTGCTAACACGGGTTTCTCCCTTCATTTGATTAAACCCCTCGGCTTTGAGCTGGATGATAAGCGCCTGCGCAGAGCGGGATTGGATTATGCCGAGTTTGCCTCTATGAAAGTTCATGAGTCATTAGAAGCCTGTATTCAATCAGTCTCCCCAAGAAAAGTATGGTCGATGACGACCAAAACGGATCGCGCCTATACCGATGCTGATTTTGCATCGGGTGATATGATTCTATTGGGCCCGGAGACACGGGGTCTGCCTCAGAGTGTCATCGATTCGACCGATGCAATTACCTTGCCGATGTGCCCTGATTCACGCAGTTTGAATCTGTCTAATGCCTGTGCCATTGTTGTTTATGAGGCGTGGCGGCAGCTCTCTTTTGCGGGAGCCAAGTAGCTAAGGTCTGAGGTGGTTAGGCTTGCTTAAGGGGCTGAGTGTTGGGTATGGAGTGAAGCCATCTCGACACCCGCTAGGCGTAAGCAGATCTGTCCAATTATTAACCAGGGGTCGGTCGGTAGTTGTCCTTTAACGGCCTGATCACCTTGTCCACAAAGTCGCAGTAACTGCTCAATCTCCGAGACTTTAATCTGACGACTGGCATTGCGAATAGCGGTTTTACGTTTGCTAAACAGTCTCAGTCTGTTCGCAATCGTATCGTAATTCTTCCCTTCTGATATCTCTGTAATCACGCTGCTTAGCGTGCGCAACTCACGTGAAATGGCCCAGAGTATGAAGGTCGGTTCGACACCCTCTTGTCTTAGCGCCTGCAGAATGTGTTGTACTCTTGCAGGTTGTCTTTGTATCGCCGCATCTGCAAGTGCAAAGGCATCAAATCGTGACATGTCGCCAACCGCCTCGGCAACCTGGTTGGCATCAAGGGTTTGGTTGGGGTAGAGCAGAGAGAGCTTCTCTAACTCTTGTTGTGCCGCGAGTAGGTTGCCCTCTACACGATCGGCTAAGACGCCGATCGCCTCTTGATCCATAGAGATTGGAAAAGATTGAAGGCGTGTCGCTAGCCAGCGCGGGAGTTGGTCAACTTCAATGGGCCAGATTTCAACCACTAGCCCGAGCTTTTCGACCAGCTTGAACCAGGCGCTCTTTTTCGCACCGGCATCGAGTCGATCAGCCAAAATGAATATCACCGTATCGGGCGCAGGGTTCTCTAGATAGCGTTGTAGCAGATCTGATTCGGCTTTTTTGATCTTTTGTGAACCGAGTCGTAACTCAATAATTTTGCGCTCTGCAAATAGAGAGAGGCTATTGGCGGCCTCCATCAGGCTGTCCCAGTTAAAGCTGGAATCGATGTGATAGAGCTCTCGTTCAGTGAATTCTAGACCGCGAAGATGGGCTCGAATGGCGTCACAGCTTTCGTCGTGTTGAAGTGTTTCGTCCCCGGTTACAAGGTAGACCGGTAGCGCAGTATTTAGCTTGTTGAGCTGCTGAGGTAGCTGATCAACTCTAACTTTCATAGGTTAGCGCGGAACGAAACTTAGGTATTGGCGAATAATCTGTTCAGCCAGTGCACGATTGATCTCTGAGCGGTAGCGCGCTTCCAGAGTCTCTTGCGCCAAGGTGTCTGAAGTTTCGGTAACACTGCGTTGAACATTGACTCGGCGCTCAATGGCGGGCGCTGTGCTATCACCTTGATAGATGGCAAATTGAGCTTCACCGCTCAATTCGTACTCTTGTGCATCTGCATTGGCATCAAGAATCACCGCGCGGCGATTGTAGCGTGCCGATTCAACGATCAGTTTAAGCTTAGCTCGGGATGTTAGGGTCACGCCGTTGCGTTGCAGTTGAGTTGTCAGCTCTCTGCCTAACGAAGTGGGCTGTGTGGTGTTTTCGACCAGAGTTAATTGCTGTAACGCT
Source organism: Marinobacterium sp. xm-d-564 (assembly GCF_013283345.1). Classification (NCBI taxonomy): domain Bacteria; kingdom Pseudomonadati; phylum Pseudomonadota; class Gammaproteobacteria; order Oceanospirillales; family Oceanospirillaceae; genus Marinobacterium; species Marinobacterium sp. xm-d-564. The sequence continues at coordinate 11,964 of NZ_WBYO01000004.1, forward strand.
GGTGGTACCTCATAAAGCCCTTTTAGGTGGAAGCCACAAGCTGTTAGAAACAGCATGGCGAAACCTGCAACGAACGTACGTGACAACTTCATCTTTTACTCCTAGCTGACGACGATGTTGACCAGTTTGCCTGGTACAACAATCTCTTTGCGCAGCGTTAGGCCTTCCATGTATTTCTGAACATTAGCTTCAGCCAGGGCCAGTTGCAAAATTGTGTCCTTATCGGCATCGGCGGCAACATTGATACGAGCACGAAGTTTGCCATTAACCTGCACAATCATCTCGATGTTATCACGTACCAAAGCGGATTCATCAACGCTTGGCCAGCTATCATTTTGGCTTGCACCCGTCAGTTCAGTCAGCAGCTGATCGGCTGCGTGTGGAATGATCGGGGACAACAGCTGGACAGCAGCGCTAAGCGCTTCTTGTTTACAAGCACGTCCTTGCTCGGAGTCATCGTTGAATCGACCGATACTGTTTGAAAGCTCCATGACAGCGGCAATGGCTGTATTGAATGTCTGGCGGCGCTCAATATCATCCGTCACTTTTTGGATGGTTTCATGAGTCTTACGGCGCAGCTCTTTCTGCCCATCATTCAGCTTGGACGTGTCTAAAGTTGATGCTGGGCCGGCTGCGATATGGTCGTGTGCCTGTTTCCAGAGACGTTTGATGAAACGGTGTGCACCTTCCACACCTGAGTCAGACCACTCTAGTGACTGTTCTGGTGGTGCCGCAAACATCATGAATAGACGAACCGTATCGGCGCCGTATCGATCGATCATAACCTGAGGGTCGATGCCGTTGTTTTTCGACTTAGACATCTTGGACATGCCGTCGTGAATCAGCGTTTTACCCGTCTCTTTATGAGTGGCTTTGGTCACACGACCTTTCTCGTCTGTCTCAGTCTCTACATCAACCGGTGAGATCCAAACCTTACCGCCCTGTTCATCTTCGTAGTAGTAGCCATCGGCTAGAACCATGCCCTGACAGAGTAGGCGAGTGAAAGGTTCATCAGAGTTTACTAGACCCTCGTCACGCAGTAGTTTGTGATAGAAGCGTGAGTAGAGTAGGTGCAAAATAGCGTGCTCGATACCACCGATGTACTGATCAACAGGGAGCCAGTAGTTGGCTGCTTGAGGATCCAGCATCGCACTGTCTGAGTAACGGCTTGCATAGCGAGCAAAGTACCAACTTGACTCCATGAAGGTGTCGAAGGTATCCGTTTCGCGTTCTGCATCTGCGCCACACTTTGGACAGCTTGTTTTGATGAAGCTCTCCATCTTTTTAATCGGTGAACCGACGCCGTCGAAGGTTACCTCTTCTGGCAGAAGCACAGGCAGCTGATCTTCAGGTACGGGTACTGATCCACAGCTATTACAATTAACAACCGGGATCGGTGCGCCCCAGTAGCGTTGGCGTGAAACACCCCAATCGCGAAGGCGGAAGTTGATGGTTGTATGACCGCGACCTTTGTTGTTCAGTTCAGTCGCAATGGCTTTAAACGCCATTTCGAACTCTAGATCGTCAAAGTCACCCGAGTTGCACAGAACGCCTTTCTCTGTGAACGCTTCTTGCGTCAAGTCGACAGTCTGATCGTCGGACAGAGGCTTGATGACCTGTTTGATGTTCAGTCCGTATTTGGTTGCAAACTCCCAGTCACGTTGGTCGTGTCCAGGAACCGCCATGACAGCGCCTGAGCCGTAATCCATCAGAACAAAGTTTGCTGTCCAAACAGGCACCATTTCACCAGTGAGAGGGTGAGTGGCTTCGATGCCCAATGGCATGCCGCGTTTTTCCATCATCGCCATGTCAGCTTCGGCGACTTTTTGGTGACGACACTCATCAATAAAGCTAGCAAGTTCTGGGTTATTTTCGGCTGCTTCAAGTGCTAGAGGGTGTTGTGGTGCAACGGCAACATAGGTAACACCCATCAGCGTATCAGGGCGGGTTGTGAAGACCTCTAGATCACCTTTGTTAGGCACCGCAAATTTCAGCTCAACCCCTTTAGAGCGGCCGATCCAGTTGCGCTGCATGGTGCGGACCTGCTCTGGCCAATGATCCAGCTTCTCTAGATCTTCCAGTAGTTGGTCTGCGTAGTCAGTAATTTTCAGGAACCATTGAGGGATTTTCTTACGCTCAACAATCGCACCAGAGCGCCAACCGCGACCATCGATCACTTGCTCGTTAGCCAGAACGGTTTGGTCAACTGGGTCCCAGTTCACCTCGGCCTCTTTTTTGTAGACCAGGCCTTTCTCAAGAAGACGAGTAAAGAACCACTGCTCCCAACGGTAGTACTCCGGGTGGCAGGTCGCTAGCTCGCGATCCCAGTCGTAACCAAAGCCCATCTGTTTAAGCTGATTACGCATGTAATCGATATTGCTGTAGGTCCAGTTAGCAGGAGGCACATTGTTTTTAAGTGCAGCGTTTTCAGCTGGTAGGCCAAAGGCGTCCCAACCCATAGGCTGAAGAACGTTTTTTCCCTGCATGCGCTGGTATCGAGAGACGACATCACCGATGGTGTAGTTACGTACGTGGCCCATGTGCAGGCGACCACTTGGGTAAGGGAACATCGAGAGGCAGTAAAACTTCTCTTTGCTGGAATCCTCTTCAACGTTGAATGCGCCGGATTCTTCCCACTGCTGCTGGACTTTTGGTTCAATATCCTGGGGTTGGTACTGTTCGTTCATCGGTCTCTATATTCTGCAAACATAAAAACGGCATCATTGTTCTTGGAGCAAATTACTTTGCTAAGAAATGACACCGCTCAATGGTTATTTCATTAATACTGTTCAATACTGCATAGGATACATCAGATGCGGTCGCGCCGACAGGTTTGGCTGCTGAATAATCCGCTCTTAAAAGGAGTTTACTTATGAGTGATACAAACCAAGATAAGCTCGATTCTGGCCGTTATGATCAATTGGTCGATCAAGTGATGGATTCTCTCGATGGTGCCAGTGAAGTGACGCTTGAGAAGCTTACTTCAGCGGTCAATGAAACGGTTGAGTTGGAGCAGACAGCGCTTGATATGTCTGCAGATGAAGCGGCCCTGCTAAAAGCCTACCTAATGCGTGATCTGAAGCAGTTCTCAATCGGTGTTCAAAAGGTCGGCGGAGCGCTGGCTGATTGGTTAGAGCTGGATCTTGCCGTATTGGAGAAGGGGATTGTTGATCGCTTGATGAGAGTGGCCGATAAAACTCGTATTGAGCAGGAGTTGCTCCGTGAACAGTTGAGTCACGGTGAAGCACACTACGCCGCCGGTGAAATCGCACTACCTGGGCAGTTTGTCTGTACACAGTGTGGAGCTAAGCAGATGCTGAGCGAGAGTCAAAAATTACAGCCTTGTCGTGACTGTTCAGCGGTTCTGTTTGAACGAGCGATGTCTAAATAGCGCGGCTAATAACAGTGCTGCAGCAAGGATAAGCGCTGGCCACAACCCCAACTGTTGATAGGGGGTTTGGCCCATGCTTGGGGCGATCTCATGGGTTAGGATCGCCGTCTCGAATCTGGGTGCGGTCGCTAAGACTTGACCCTTGGCATCAATGAAGCCTGAAATACCGTTGTTGGTGGCTCTTATCACGGGCCTACCATTTTCGATAGCACGCATTCTGGCGATCTCAAAGTGCTGATCTGGGCCATGAGATCCGCCGAACCAGGTGTCATTAGAGAGCGTCAGAATCATGTCACTCTGATTGGCATTCTCTCTGACCAACTCTGGGTAGGCGATCTCATAACAGATTGCGCCCGCCAGCGACCCCTGAGGTGTCTCTACCTGAAAAGTTGGTTGTTCTGGCAAGCTAAAGCTAGACATGGGGAGATCAAAAAAGGCGATCAGCCCTCGCAACTGATTTTCAAAGGGAATGTACTCCCCAAAAGGGACCAGTCTCTGTTTGTCGTACAGGCTGATTTTACCCGTCAACGTGCCCACCGAGTTGTGGTACAGGTTTCGCTGTTGGCTCTCACTCCACTCTTTTCTTGGGAAACCTGAAATTAACGTGGTGCCTTGTTGGTTGAGGATCTCCACTAGCGGACTGATCTGGTTGATGGCGCGGCCTATTAATTTGGGTACGGCGGTCTCAGGCCAAATGAGTAGATCGGTAGCGGGCGCTTGGACGCTTAAATTAATAATGTTCTGTATGTGTCGATCAACTTGCTCAATTTGCCACTTAGACTCTTGGGCTAAATTGGGCTGTATTAATGTGATCGAGACGGTCTTTTCTGAACTCTCTGTCCAGTGTGACGGAATAAGGTAAGAGGCACCTAATATCGCAAGGATCAGTAGGAGAGGGGTCGGTTTATTACGGTGGATGACATGGGAAGCCGAGACAGCAATGATCAGAACCATCGCCGACACTAGCCACACGCCGCCGATCGGGGCTAATGAGATAAGTGGTGTATCGATGAACGCATAGCCGATGAGCAGCCAAGGGAAGCCGGTAAATAGCCAGCTTCTCACCCATTCAAACAAGATCCAAAGAGCGACAAATCCTGGTGCTGAGCCGTCAGTAAACAGGCGTTTGTAGAGCCAAATTTGTGCGGCAAAGAGTATCGCTAACGCGCCAGTGAACATGAGAGTCATCAGTGCGGCGGCTAAAACACCCATGCCACCGTGTAAGTGAATACTCACATAGACCCAAGAGACACCGGCGGTGAAGTATCCCAAACCATAGAGCCAACCCATCAGGAACGCTGAATCGGATTTAAGGGTCAGCAAGTAGAGGGTGGCAATAGAGACAATCGCTAATAGCGGGTAACTAAAAGGGGCAAAAGCGAGTGTCGCTATTGCCCCTGCAGCAACCGCCAAAGTCCTATTCACAAGAGGCTGGAGCAGCATCACTACTCCTTGTGGTGCTTAACCTGTAGCAGTCTAATTCTGCGGTTTTCAGACGCTAGCACGGTGAAGGTGAAGTCATCGAGTCGAATCGTCTCCCCTTTATCGGGTAGGTGACCAAATTGACGTGTCACCAGTCCACCCACGGTATCGAACTCATCATCAGGTAGGCCGACGTCAAAGTACTCGTTAAAGTCTTCGATAGGGGTTAACGCTTTGACAATGAAGCCATCATCTTCAAAGGCTTTGATGTTGCCCTCGTCTTCATCTTCGTCGTGCTCATCTTCGATATCACCGACGATCTGTTCGAGCACGTCTTCGATGGTAATAAGACCGGCAATTCCGCCGTACTCATCAACGACGATGGCCATGTGATTGCGTGTGACACGGAATTCACGTAGCAAGACGTTCAGTCGCTTACTTTCAGGAATGAAGGTTGCTTTGCGAAGGTGCTCAGCGAGACTGAACTGTTCTAAGCGGCCGTCCAGTGCATAGGGAAGAAGATCCTTGGCAAGAAGAATGCCGACGATCTCATCTGGGTTTTCACCTGCAATGGGAAAGCGAGAGTGCGCACTGTCGATGACCAGTGGCATAAATTCGTGGGCAGATTGATCGATCTGTACCGAGACCATTTGTGATCTTGGGATCATGACGTCACGCACTTGCATATCGGTCACTTGTATAGCGCCTTCTACAATCGTTAGCGCATCTTGATCTAGTAGGCCAGTGTCGTTGGCCTCATAAAGAACTTCAAAAAGGTCTTCGCGGGTTTTGGGCTCATCCGAAAAAGCTGAAGCAAGTTTGCTAAAAAAGCTTTTGGATGAGCCGCTCGATCGGTCTTCACTCATAGTGTGTGGTTGCCTCAAATATAGGGGTCTGGGATTTGGAGTTGAGCGAGCAGTTCTCGTTCAAGTGACTCCATCTCCTCGGCTTCTTCATCCTTTATATGATCGAATCCAAGTAGATGCAATACCCCATGGATCACCATGTGAGCCCAATGGTGATGAATCTGTTTGTTTTGTTCGGTTGCTTCGCGCTCTACAACCGCGGCACAAATCGCTAGATCACCTAATATATTGCCAGGGAAGCCCGGAGGTGCTTCAAACGGAAAAGAGAGTACGTTGGTCGACTTGTCTTTACCGCGATATTCACGATTCAGTGTCTGGCTCTCGGTTTCATCAACGATACGAATGCATAGTTCAGCTTCGCCCGATAGCTGTGATGCCGCTAATTCGGCCCAGGATTGAAACTGCTCATCACTCGGGAGTGAGTTGCTATCAACAGCGCGAATAACCTCTAAATGAATCACTATTTACGCTCGTCTGTATGTTTGGCTTCGTACGCTTCATAAGCACGTACAATGTGCTGCACGATAGGGTGACGAACCACATCTTTCGCTTCGAAGTGAGTAAATCCAATCCCTTTCACCCCATCCAGTACCTGCATCGCATGAATTAGGCCAGAGCTGGCGCCGCGTGGTAGGTCGACCTGGGTTTTATCCCCTGTAATAACGGCGGTTGAACCAAACCCTATGCGGGTAAGAAACATCTTCATCTGCTCGCGTGTCGTATTTTGTGACTCATCAAGAATGACAAACGAGCCGTTCAACGTTCTGCCGCGCATGTAAGCTAAGGGTGCGATCTCTATGACATTCTTTTCGATCAGGCGTGCTACCTTCTCAAAGCCCATCATCTCATAGAGTGCGTCGTAGAGAGGGCGTAAGTAGGGATCGACTTTCTGAGTCAGATCGCCGGGTAGAAAACCGAGTTTTTCACCCGCTTCGACGGCAGGGCGAACCAGTAGTATTCGACTGACCTCTTCGCGCTCAAGGGCCTCAACCGCACAAGCAACCGCAAGGTAGGTTTTACCGGTGCCGGCAGGTCCGATACCAAAGTTAATGTCATGGTAACGAATCGACTGAACGTACTTTTGCTGATTCTCCCCGCGAGGTCGAATCGTCATTTTTCGAGTACGAATAGTGACATCATCCGTCGCAGTCGATTTCACATCAGTTTGTGAAATGCCTGAGTGTTGTAGCGATAGATGAATGTCTGATGGGGCAAGTGGTTTGCCGTTTAGAGACTCTTTGTACAGTGCTTCAATCAGTGTGCAGACCGGGCGAACGGCCTGAATTGCACCTTCAACTTTGAACTGGAATCCACGGTTACCGATTTGGACTCCGGTGCGCTCTTCAATCAGACGTAAGTGCTCATCAAACTGGCCGACTAGATTAGCCAAGGCTGCGCCATCTTCAGGCTGTAGGTTGATGTGGAAAGATTGTGTTTCGCTCATTATTGATCCAGCTCGGAGCTAACTAACTCACCGATCAACGAGTTCGGAAGCGCTTCAGCAATGCGGACATCGGCGAAGTGACCAATCAGGTCTGGATTATCGCAACGGAAGTTCACAACACGATTGTTCTCCGTGCGACCCGATAGTTGGCCAGGGTCTTTACGCGAGTAACCGTTGACCAGAATGCGTTGAGTGGTTCCGACCATGCGGCGGCTGATCTGCAAAGCGTTCTGAGTGATACGGCTTTGCAAAATGTGTAGGCGTTGTTTCTTCGTCTCTTCCGATACGTCGTCAGGCAGGTCTGCCGCAGGGGTGCCTGGGCGACGGCTGTAGATGAAGCTGAACGACGTATCAAAACCTATATCCTCGATTAGCTTCATGGTCGCCTCAAAGTCGGCATCCGTTTCACCTGGGAAGCCGATGATAAAGTCCGACGAGAAGCTGATATCTGGACGCTTCGCCTTGATTCGACGTAATTTCGACTTGTACTCAATCGCCGTGTGGCCGCGCTTCATTGCCATTAGTATGCGGTCAGAGCCACTCTGGACCGGTAGATGAAGATGGCTCACCAATTCCGGCACTTCGTCATAAACCTCGATCAGGCTGTCGGTAAACTCTACAGGGTGTGAGGTTGTGAAACGAATACGATCGATACCATCAATCGCGGCGATGGTGCGAATCAGCTCAGCCAGATCAGCCGTATCACCGTCATGAGTCGCACCGAGGTAAGCGTTGACGTTTTGGCCCAGTAGATTGACTTCACGCACACCCTGTTCAGCCAGCTCAACACACTCGGCTATCACATCATCCAGCGGTCGGCTGACCTCTTCGCCACGGGTGTAGGGCACGACACAGAAAGTACAGTACTTACTACAACCTTCCATGACTGAAACAAATGCCTCTGCCCCCTCAACTTTAGGAGCGGGGAGGTGGTCGAACTTTTCGATCTCTGGGAAGCTGACATCAACGATACCGACCTTGCCCCCCTTGGTATCTTCAATCATCTCGGGAAGACGGTGTAGGGTCTGTGGGCCAAAAATCATATCGACGAACGGCGCGCGATCACGAATCGCTTCGCCCTCTTGGCTTGCAACACAGCCGCCTACCCCGATCATTAATCCGGGTTTTTGCTCTTTCAAAAGACGCCAACGGCCTAACTGGTGGAACACCTTCTCTTGCGCCTTTTCACGAATTGAACAGGTGTTTAGAAGCAGGACGTCAGCCTCTTCTGGATTATCGGTTAGCTCCAGCTTGTGGCTATCGCCCAGAAGGTCAGCCATTCGTGCGGAGTCGTACTCATTCATCTGACATCCGTGTGTCTTGATAAAGAGCTTTTTAGTCATGTTTCACCTGTCGTTACGTTGAATCTATGCCCCATCATTTGGGGCGATGAAGTATACCTCAGCGCACTCTTTGGCGCTAACGAACTTGCAATTGTTTAGAGCGCCCCCACTAACCTGATTAGGCAACTCAAGTTTAGATTGATTGGAGATTCTCAATGGCCGATGCCAAACGCCTCTATCGCGTCACTTACATCAACAAAGATAAAGTCTACGAGCTTTACGTTGAACAGGTTTACAGTGCTGATATGTGGGGGTTTGTTGCGCTAGAGGGTTTCGTGTTTGGTAGTCACACTGAGATGCTGATTGATCCTGCCGAAGATCGTCTACAGCAGGAGTTCGCAGGTGTAAAACGCTCTTTCGTTCCGATGCAGGCCATTATTCAGATTGATGAGGTTGAGAAGCGAGGAAAAGCTCGTATTACGGATGCCGAGGGCACCGTCACCGCTTTTCCAGTCATGCCCTCACGGAGTAAATAACCTCGCGAAACTGATAATCAGTTACTTGCCAGCGACCCTTGGTCGTGCTGACAGATGGCAGGCTGCAAGGTGGGTAGTTGGAGCTCTATCTGATCCGTAGAGTAGTCCTCTACGCTTGAGTCTGAAAAGATCAGTTCGGCACTCTCAATTCTAAAACAGCTAACCGAGCTGTCAGCCCAGACCTTATCCCACTGTTGATCGCCGGTTCTATGCTCGGGCGACAAAGGCCCTGCAATTCTCAAGTAGGCATGATCATCGCCGCTCTTCATCGCAGGAATAACCTTACCCTCTGCGTCGAAAGCGATCGTCTTAAACATCACGTAGTCCAGGTCGCGATCCGTCTGATTGCTAAAGTCGATGACTGCAGCAACATTTTTTTGGGTGATGACTTCCGTCTGAAGTTGGTGAATAACCAGGGTTTTTTGTGGTGGAGCGGGTGTCATGGGCTGTTGAGTTGTCAGCTTAGCTGTTGTGTCTGGCAAGCTGATACAACCTGACAATACCAGTGCTGGTAGCGTCAGTTTTAAAGCGTTTTGCATTGTTATTCTTTTTGCAATCACGTTGTTTTCTCCAAAAACCTTAACTGGATATTAACAAGGTTTTTGATGTTTTGCCTGAAATTTCTTTCGCGAGTCTAGGAACAAGATATCCTGGTAGCTCTCTCTGCATTTGCGTAAAGATCTCTTTACCCTGTTCAATCGGGATATCAAAGTGACTGGCCCCCGCGACAGGATCAAAAAGAAAGAGGTAGTAGGGGAGGATGCCTGCGCTAAACAGAGCACGTGAGAGTCTGACCTGCTCATCAGCGCTGTCATTGACCCCTTTTAACAACACCGCTTGATTGAGAATGGTCGCACCACTCTGTTTTAGCTTGGTGACGGCGTCGCTCAGACTCTGATCAATCTCATTGGCGTGGTTGATGTGAAGGACCACGACGCAATTGAGCCTTGAATTATGCAAGGTGTCATTGAGTTGATCGGTTACTCTGGATGGAATCACCACGGGTAGGCGAGTGTGGACTCTGAGTCGTTCGAGATGAGGTATGGCTTCAAGATCCGCTACCATCTTTGAAAAACGGTGATCAGAGGTGACCAGTGGATCACCGCCTGAGAAGATCACCTCTCTTAACTCTGTATGCTCTTTTAGATAGGCGAGAGCCCTTTGCCAATGCTCCCCACTAAGCTGGTTGTCAGAGTAAGGGAAGTGTCTGCGAAAACAGTAACGACAGTTAATGGCGCAAGCTCCGCTCAAGATCAACAGTGCTCGATCTTTATATTTGTGCACAACGCCTGGAGTCGGGCGTGCATCACTCTCGTTTAACGGGTCTTCTGTGAAACCTGGAGCCTGAATAAACTCGTCCCTGATCGGAAGGACCTGCTTCAGCAAAGGATCGTTTGGATTGCCTAGCTCCATGCGGCTTAGGAACTCAAGAGGGACGCGCAATGGGAAGAGCTGGCTAGCCGCTTGAGCCTGTTCGAGTAGCTCGTTGGGTAGGGACAGTCTCTCCAGTAAGGCTTTAGGATCGGTGATGGCACTTTTCAGTGAGTCTTGCCAAGAGTTTGGCGTAATGTCCAACAGCTGCATCATTGAAGTGACCAAAATTTCCAAGAATGTAAACGATCTGTTGGAGCCGATTCTCCTTTGAAGTAGAATGCTCGTCAAACATTCAATCAATGATTTGGAAAAAGAGATGGGAAACGTTTCAAGTGGTCAGTTTAAGACTGGCATGAAAGTGATGATCGACGGCGATCCATGTAACATGGTTGAAGTTGAATTTGTTAAACCGGGAAAAGGTCAGGCGTTCACTCGAGTTCGTCTTCGTAACCTTATGACGGGTCGTATTTGGGAGCGTACTTTCAAATCGAACGAATCAGCTGAAACAGCCGATGTGATGGATCGTGACATGGAGTACCTCTACAGTGATGGTGAGATGTGGCACTTCATGGAGCCAAGCACATTTGAACAGTACGCTGCGGATGAGAAAGCCGTTGCCGACTGTTCGCAGTGGTTGAAAGAGGGTGACAAAGTGATGATCACTCTATTTAACGACAACCCTATTGCTGTGACACCTCCTAACTTTGTTGAGCTTGAAGTGACTGAAACTGATCCAGGCCTTAAAGGCGATACGGCTCAGGGCGGTTCTAAGCCTGCGACTCTCAGCACGGGTGCAGTGGTTCGTGTGCCACTATTTATTAACCAGGGTGAAGTTCTTAAGATCGACACTCGTACCGGTGAATACGTAAGCCGTGCCTAACACGGGTTCGTAATAGAAACGGCAGCTTCGGCTGCCGTTTTTGGTTCTAATTTTGGAGTCTGTATGAATCGAAATCACTGGCAACCTACAGCAGAGATCTTAACACTTCGTGAGCGAGCAAAGATGCTGGCTGATGTGCGCGCTTTTTTTGCTGAACGCGGTGTCATGGAGGTGGATACTCAATGTCTGTCACAAGCGGCAGTCAGTGATCCTTTTATCGATTCACTTGAAGTCTCCTACTCAAGTTACCCCGGGGCTGAAGAGCAGCGTTACTACCTGCAGAGTTCGCCAGAGTACGCCATGAAGCGCCTATTGGCAGCTGACTCAGGCCCCATCTATCAGTTGGCTAAAGCATTTAGGAATGGCGAGGTAGGGCGGCTTCACAATCCTGAATTCACCATGCTTGAGTGGTATCGCCCTCGTTTCAGTGCGCAGCAGCTGATGGATGAAGTTCAGGCTCTGGTTACTGCGGTGCTGGGGCCGCAGCATTGGGAACGTCTCAGTTATCGTGAACTGTTTAAACGCTTTGTGGGCGTGGATCCTCATCAAGCGACCATTGACCAGTTAAAAGCTCTGCTTGAGCCCCATTTTGAGTGCCCTTTTACGGATGATCGCAAAGATACTTGGCTCGAGCTGGTCATGTCGCATCTGATTGAGCCGAAACTCATTGAACCGGTGCTAGTATTTGATTTTCCCGCCTCTCAAGCTGCGTTGGCTGAGGTTGTTGAGGATGATCAGGGTGTCAAAGTGGCTGCCCGCTTCGAGCTGTATGCGGGCGGTATGGAGTTGGCGAATGGTTATCAGGAGCTGCGAGATCCCGCTGAGCAGGCTGAACGGCTGGAAGCTGACGATCAGCAGCGTGAATCCTCAGGGCTTCCACGACGACCGCTGGAGACTCGTTTAGTCTCGGCCCTAGAATCCGGCATTCCAGCTTGTGCCGGCGTGGCACTTGGTTTTGATCGGTTGCTGATGATCAAAGTTGGCGCGAGCAGTATCAAAGAGGTTGTCCCTTTCGGGTTTGAGCGCTGTTAGAGCGAATCGACGGCCAGCTTCATCCTACGAACCGCTTCCTCAATACGCGATCTTGGACACCCGAAGTTAAGTCTAACAAATCCAGGTGCACCAAAATCCTCCCCATCAGATAGTCCCACACCCTGAGATTCAAACAGTTGTTGTGGGCTGTCGACGCCAAGCTGATTGGCATCGATCCAGGCAAGGTAGGTGGCCTCGTTAGGTAGCATGCTTAAGCCGGGAATCTTGCCTATTTCAGAGATCAGGTAGTCTCTATTTCCCTTAAGATATTCGCACTGCTTGCGATTCCATTCGTCTCCCTGTGAGTAGGCGGCTTCTGCCGCGGTGTAGCCCAGTAGATTGACGTCGGGCACTATGCCCTTGCGTACCTTTTTAAATCGCGCTCTTAATTCGGGGTTTTGAATGATCGCAACAGAGCAGGCCAGCCCTGCAATGTTCCAGGTTTTACTGGGCGCCATCAGCGTCACAGTGCGTGAGGCGATCTCTTCACTCAAACTCGCGATCGGTGTGTGCTGTAGTTCAGGTTGTAAAATGAGATCGCAATGAATCTCATCGCTGCAGATCAATAGATCCTGATCGATAATGATCTGTGCGAGCCTCTCGAGCTCTTCATGGCGGTAGACGCCACCCCCAGGATTGTGTGGGTTGCAGAAAAGTAGCAGTCTGGTTTCTGCTGTAATGGCCTCTTCTAGTGCATCAAAATCAATGACACGACCCTTCATGGGAATGGTGATCAACGCCCTCGAAGAGAGAGCGGGAGCGGACATAAAGGGTGGGTAGATAGGTTGGGCGGTGATGACGGATTGCTCAGCCGTGCTTAAAGCGCGGGTCGCTAAATTTAGCCCGCAGACGAGACCGGGTAACCAGACTAGATCTTCAGCAGAGACCGTCCAGTTGTATAGGCGCTGCATGCGTTCAGAAAACAGCTGATTGAGTGTTTCTGGTGTGCGGGTGTAGCCAAAAACGCCATGATCGACACGCGTTTTTAAAGCATCAATCACAGCTTGTGGAGAGCGAAAATCGGTATCAGCAACCCACATTGGAAGTATGTCTGTACCGGCGTATTTAGACCACTTGTCACTCCAGGTCCCTTGGCGATCAATTAAGTGATCAAAATCGAAATCATTCATTGGTTCACTCACTACTCTTCCCTTTCTACTGGTCGATCATCAAGCTATCATAGGCCAATTACTCTTTATAGCGAGCCGTTAGAGAAATTATTTCTACGGCCTAAATTCGTGGAGACCCTTATGAGCAACGATCGCGTTATTATTTTTGATACCACGCTGCGCGATGGTGAACAGAGTCCCGGTGCGTCTATGACCGGTGAAGAGAAACTGCGAATCGCTCGTCAGCTTGAACGTATGAAAGTTGATGTGATTGAAGCGGGTTTCGCCATTGCGAGTCCTGGTGATTTCGAGGCGGTGAAAAATATTGCCGACAACATCAAAGATAGCCGAGTCTGTTCACTCTCTCGTGCTTTGGATGCGGATATTGATCGTGCGGGTGAAGCGCTGAAGAATGCTGCGCAAGGTCGTATTCATACCTTTATCGCGACTTCGCCGATTCATATGAAGTACAAGCTTCAGATGGAGCCTGATCGTGTTGTCGAGCAGGCTGTGCATGCCGTTAAGCGAGCGCGTAATCTGATCGATGATGTCGAGTTCTCGTTAGAAGATGCTAGCCGCTCTGAGTTGGATTTTATGTGCCGTATTATCGAAAAAGTGATCGATGCTGGCGCTCGTACTATCAATATCCCTGATACGGTCGGTTACGCCGTGCCTCATCAGTTTGCTGAGGTGATCGGGGAGCTCATTCAGCGTATTCCAAACTCGGATAAAGCGATCTTCTCTGTCCACTGTCATAACGATCTAGGCCTAGCGGTCGCCAACTCACTGGCAGCCGTGGGAGCGGGTGCACGTCAGGTGGAGTGTACGATCAACGGTTTGGGTGAGCGTGCTGGTAACGCAGCCCTAGAAGAGATCGTTATGGCACTGAAAACTCGCCAAGACGTTATGGGTCTTGAGACCAATATTGATACTCAGCACATTGTCGGTGCCTCTAAACTGGTGTCTAGCGTGACAGGTTTCCCTGTTCAGCCTAACAAGGCGATTGTCGGCGCTAACGCCTTTGCTCATGAATCGGGCATTCACCAAGATGGTGTACTGAAGCACCGTGAAACCTATGAGATCATGACCGCAGAGAGTGTCGGTTGGACGACCAATAAAATGGTATTGGGTAAGCATTCAGGCCGTGCTGCATTTAAATCACGTCTTGAGGAGCTGGGTACTACGTTCAAGAGTGATGCTGATCTAAACAGCGCTTTCCAAGCCTTCAAAGTGTTAGCCGATAAGAAACATGAGATCTTTGATGAGGATCTTATGGCGCTGGTCAGCAATAGCCGTGCCGAAGCGTCAAGCGAACGTTTTCAGTTGGTCAACCTATCTGTGACATCGCAAACGGGTGAGACACCTCAAGCCGATCTAGTTGTGAGTATTGATGGGCAAGAGCACTCGTGCTGTGCTGAGGGTAGTGGTCCAGTCGATGCTATCTTTAAAGCGATTGAGTCACAGGTGAACTCTGGCTCTACACTGTTGATCTATTCGGTGAATGCCGTGACTGAAGGAACCGATTCGCAAGGTGAAGTCACCGTGCGTCTTGAGAAGGGTGGTCGCATCGTAAATGGTTTAGGTGCCGATACCGATGTCATCATTGCATCGGCTAAGGCCTATATCCATGCGCTCAATCTTCTGGATACTAACGCGGAAAAAGCGCACCCACAGGTTTAATCATGTCAGTTCAGCAGGCTCGAATCCAAGCCGCCTATTTAGATCAGCTTGGTATCCAGCAGTGGATGCCTCGTCAAATCTTGCCAGCAGCAAAGCCTTCGCCTGATTGGGTCTATCGCTTTGCTCATCCTGCGGATCTCCTTGGTGACGATGAAGAGGTGATGCAGGCGTTGGCTCCACAAGCACACAAGCCTGTCGAGCCTCATGCTGAGCGTCGTGCGATTACTCAGATTGGTGAAGCCTTAGAGGTCTCCGCTCCCGATGAGGCAGAGGTAGGTTCTTCTAACATCAGACGTGCTGCCGTTGCTGAGTTGACGGCTGATGAAAGTTCTAAAGAGCCTCAAACATCGCCCACTACTTCGGTCAAACGAAGCTTTGAACCTGCGCCGCGTTATAAAATTGTTATGGCTCGAGCGGGCCGACTCCTACTAATCGATAATCTTCCCATTCGTGCTCGCGAAGGCTTCTCCAATAAGCATAAGCGTCTTTTGGCGGGCATTGTTCAAGCTCTTGGAGAGTCACCACAATCAATCACACTGCCGATTACGCTTGAGTGGCCTATGCTTGCCGGTAAAACCCTGGATCAGGGGCCGCATGAAGCGAGAAAACATGTGCAGCGACAGTTGAGCTTTATGCAGAAAGAGTCTGGTCTAGAGACCGTTATTCTGTTTGGCGAGGGGCTTGCGAATTGGGTGGTTGGTGAAGGTGTGGATGAGACTCATGGGCAACTGCTGCCACTGCAACAATCGGGACTGAACTATCTAACGACCCAATCACTCTCGCAGGCTCTTAATATGCCTGGCGCTAAACAGCAGATCTGGTCTGATCTTCAGCCACTGGTTTAGTGTTTATCTTCTGAAATGCCTGCTGTGATGACGATTGATCAACTGTTTGCTCTGGATCAACAGTGCTTTCCTGATTACTGGTCAAAATCTCAATGGCAGACGTATCTATCTCAAGATGATCGTTTTCCCTGCTACACACTGTTTGACGCTAACGAACCGATCGGCTTTGCGCTCTACCAAAGGTTATTTGATGAAGCGGAACTGCTCCGCATTGGCGTAGTGCCTGATCGGCGTGGAGAAGGTTGGGCGGCGAAGATGCTGACTGATCAGCTTGAACAGTTCACTGGGGATGGAATCAGCCGTGTCATGTTGGAAGTGCGTGCTTCTAATGAGGCGGCGATTCGTCTCTATCAATCGGTGGGTTTTGTCACGGACGGTCTGCGTAAACATTACTACCCGCTGATCGGTCAAGAGGGTAGGGAGGATGCGATCCTAATGTCACGACCGGTGTAAATTAAACAGATGGAAAATCCTATCTTAGACATCAATCTTATTTGGCATCTGGTAGCGGCACTTTTAGCGGTTACCTCTATCTGGAGTGCCTTTAAACGTGTGCCTTTTCAAGCGCTTTGGGCTGAGCCTCGACTTCAGCATCTGTTGTTCGGCGCTATGGTCTTGCTGATGTTGACTTGGACCTTTAGAGCGGGCCTATCGGAAGGGTTGAGTGTTCACTTTTTGGGTATGACCGCGTTGACACTGATGTTTGGCTGGGATCTTGCCATCTTGGCTGGCGCGATTGCGATGCTCGGCATCACTCTAGTTGGAGTGGAGCGCTTTGATATGCTGGCCATAAATTTAATTGCGATTGTTGTGGTGCCAGCGACACTGACCATCACGCTTCTTAAATATATTGAGAGACGATACCCGCCTAACTTCTTTGCCTATCTCTTTTTAGCCGCCTTTATTGGTGGTGGGTTTGCAGTCGCTAGCTCGGGGTTGACCCTGTCGCTTGTGCTTGGCTTGTCAGGTATCCACAGTTGGCAAACGATTTATCACGAGTACATCTCCTTCTTGCCGTTGATTATGTTCCCAGAGGGGCTCATTAACGGCATTCTTATGACCGCTGTCATGGTGTTTCATCCCGATTGGATTCGTACATTTGACGCGGCTAAGTACATCGACAATCAGTAGTAAGCCATCGCATTGCTAAGTGGCGGTTTTCCGCCACTTCTTGCTGATTAGCTTCGGCGAGCATCCGCCATTAATGCCTCCTTTAAGTCTTATGTCCTGTATTTATTTTCACTAACTTGTTGAAAATAAATATATATCTAGGTTGTTGGCACGTTTTCTGCTTTGCAAAAGTGCTTTTTACAAGGTCGTTGTGACCTAATACAAACTGGAGTGTAAATAATGAAAAAACTAACTCTTGGCCTTTCTGCCTTGGCTCTATCTGTATCGGCTGCTACTGCACAGGCTAACTGTGACGCTGGCGAGATCGTTGCAAAACTTTCACACGTTACTGGTGGTACAACTCACCCTAAAGTGGTTGCGGCTAACAAACTTGCTGAGCGTGTAAACGCTGAAATGAACGGCACTATGTGTATCGAAGTTTACCCAAACTCTACACTGTTCGGTGACTCTAAAGAGCTTGAAGCGCTTCTACTAGGTGACGTACAGATCCTAGCGCCTTCACTATCTAAGTTCGGTTCTTACACTTCTAAGTTTGGCGTATTCGACCTTCCATTCATCTTCAAAGATATGGACGCTGCAATGCGCTTCACTAACTCTGATGCTGGTCAGGACCTTCTTCTTGCAATGGAAGATGTTGGTTTTGTAGGCCTAGGTTACTGGATGTCTGGTATGAAGTACTTCTCTGCCAACAAACCACTACTAAAACCATCTGATGCTGAAGGTCTAAAGTTCCGCGTACAGAACTCTGACGTTGCTAAAGCGATGATCGCAGCAATGGGCGGTTCACCACAGCCAATGGCATTTAAAGAGGTTTACGGTGCACTACAGACTGGCGTTGTAGACGGTCAGGAAAACACTTGGTCAAACATCTACACTAAGAAGTTCTTCGAAGTGCAAGATTCAACGACTGAGACTAGCCACCAGCTTCTTGCATACCTATTCATGACGTCTCAAGAGTTCCTAGACTCTATGCCTAAAGACGCTCGTGAGCAGTTCATTGCGATCGCTAAAGACGTGACTAACGAAGCTAACCTAGCAGTTAAAGCGAAAGAGCAGGGCAACCGTGAAAACATCCTTAAGGGTGGCGGCAAAATCAACACACTTGACGATGCTGCGCGTAAAGAGTGGGTTGACGCTATGAAACCTGTTTGGAAACAGTTTGAAGATAAGATCGGTGCTGATCTAATCGAAGCTGCTGCAAACTCTTAATCAACTTAGGTTGATGATCGACGGGCTCGTTTAGAGCCCGTCCTTTCCTTTTCCCGAGCTTATGTAGCTCAACATATTGGAGTACTGACGTGGAGTGGCCGCATCTTTACCTCTTAATTCTTATTCTAGTGATCTGGGGCTTAGAGAAACGTTTCCCAAGATTTATGGAAAAACTGGAAGAGAATTTCCTTGTTCTAATCATCTTCTCGATCATGGCCGTATCCTTTGGTCAGGTTATTGCTCGCTACGCCTTCGGAACCGGTTGGTCAGCGGCACTTGAATTCAGCATGGTGATGTTCTCATGGCTGATTTTGATGGGGATGAGCTTCGGTATTAAGAATGGTACCCACTTGGGTGTCGATATCGTTCTTAATGCGGTACCTAGCAGGGTCGGTAAGTGGTTGTCGCTGTTTGCAGCTTTTGCAACGCTGATGTACGCCTTGATTCTTCTTGATAGTGCTTGGTTGGCAGCCTTGGGCGTCGATGTCCGCGGTGGTGCCATTGAGTACTGGGCTAAAATGTACAAGATCAACATCGGTGTCGAAGAGATGCGTTGGCCTGACTTCATTATGGAGTGGTTCGGCGTTAAAGAGCGTGTTCAACGTTGGTTGGTGTTGGTTATTCTGCCAATCAGTTTGGCTCTGTTGGCTTATCGCTCACTGCAGGCGTTTGTCGGTATTTGGACCGGTGCACGTCATCACCTCATTGCTGGTCACGAGGCGGAAGACCTTGTTGATGAGCACAAAGATGCACTGAAAGATTAAGGGCCTGAACTGATGGAAGCATTAATTCTATTTGCACTGGTATTGGGTCTGCTCTTTATCGGTCTTCCTGTGGGTGTGGCGCTAGGCCTATCCTCAATTCTATTTATTACTTTCTTCTCTACAGACTCATTGTCGTCTGTAGCGATTTCGCTGTTTGGTGTCGGTACACACTACACTCTTTTAGCGATCCCGTTTTTCATTATCGCGTCGTCGTTCATGTCGACCGGTGGTGTTGCGAAACGCTTGATTAACTTTGCGATTGCGTCAGTGGGGCACTTCCGTGGTGGTCTTGCGATGGCGTCAGTATTGGCCTGTATGATGTTTGCTGCACTCTCTGGTTCATCGCCAGCGACTGTTGTCGCGATCGGTACGATTGCTATCGCCGGTATGCGCCAAGTGGGTTACTCAAAAGAGTTCGCTTCGGGTGTTATCGCAAACGCGGGTACTTTGGGTATCTTGATTCCGCCCTCTATCGTTATGGTCGTTTACGCGGCATCGACGGATGTGTCGGTAGGTCGTATGTTCTTGGCTGGTGTTATTCCAGGTCTAATTGCCGGCGGTATGCTGATGCTGGCTATCTACGTGGTTGCACGTATTAAAAACCTGCCTGCAGAGGAGTGGAAAGGTTTCGGTACCATCGTTCGTGGTGGTAAGGATGCATTCTGGGGACTGTTCCTGATCGTCATCATCATGGGCGGTATCTACGGAGGCGCATTCACCCCAACAGAGGCTGCGGTTGTTGCGGCGGTCTACTCAATTATTGTTGCGCTCTTTATCTATCGCGATATGGGGCCTTTGAAAAACACGCCATGGGTACTTGAGTCGGATGCGCCACACGCGAAAGTCGGCTTCAGTGGTTCGGTTTATGGTGTGTCACTCTTCTTAGTCTGGATGATCCTGTCGTTCTTTGCGACGTCGGATCCAGATAGCACGGTAACCGCTGGCGAGCGTGCAATCTGGGGTGCTGTGGTCAGTATCGCCTTGACCATCTTCTACACCATTAAGCGCAGTCACGCCATGAATGAGAGTTTTGCTCACTGCTTTGTTGCAGGCTTAGCGATCTGGAAACGTAACTTTGTGACTCTGATTACAGCCTTCTTCCCATCACTGTTCGGTGAAGAGAGCCGTAAGACCATGCTTGAGGGTACCAAAACCACAGTGATGCTGATGTTTATCATCGCCAATGCACTGTTGTTCGCTCACACTCTATCGGCTGAGCGTATTCCTCAGCACGTGACTGAGTGGATGCTCGATGTGGGCTTTACTTGGTGGTCATTCCTGATTGCAGTCAACATTCTGTTGTTGATCGGTGGCCAGTTCATGGAGCCATCAGGTCTATTGGTTATTGTGGCACCGGTTGTATTCCCGATTGCCATGGAGTTGGGCATCGACCCAATTCACCTAGGTATTATCATGGTAGTTAACATGGAAATCGGTATGATCACACCACCGATCGGTTTGAACCTGTTTGTAACCTCGGGGATTACAGGTATGAGCTTGTCGCGTGTCGTGAAGGCGGCCGCACCGTTTGTCGCGGTACTCTTTGTCTTCTTGATTCTTGTGACCTATGTGCCAGCGATCTCGACCTGGCTACCCTACAGCATCATGGGTCCTGAATTAGTGACCAAATAGTCCTTAATTCGACTCATTTTTTAAACGGGGATGGTTCTATGAACCCTCCCCGTTTTTGTTTAGGTAGATGGCAGGTGCTAATTAGCGCTTAAAGCTCTAAAATAAGCGCCTATTGCTATAACACTGGATATCTATGAGTCACACTGCTGTTAACAACGACGACCCCTATAAAGAGATTCGCCCCTACCGCGATGATGAAGTGGGTCAGGTTCTGTTTGATCTCCTCCACAATAATGAGTTTGTGGATGCCATTACAAAGTATCAGTTTCCTAAAGCCTCAGGTTGGGCGGGATGGTTTTTAAGGCCCATCGTCAAGCAGTATCTAGCGGCACGCATGGGTGATGTTGATACCGTTCGTGATTTTCAACAGCTTGTTGAAAGCTACATGAACAAGATGATCAAACGATCCACGACCAAGTTAAGTTGCAGTGGATTGGATAAGCTCGATAAAGAGGATGCTTATCTGTTTGTCTCTAATCATCGCGACATTGCTATGGATCCAGCGTTCGTGAATTGGATGCTCTACCATGCAGGGATGGACACAGTCCGAATTGCGATCGGTGATAACCTGCTGCGTAAGCCTTACGTGTCAGATCTGATGCGTTTGAACAAGTCGTTTATCGTCAACCGTTCTGCTAAAGGACGTGAGATGATGACGGCCTTAACTCAGCTCTCTAGTTACATCGATCACAGTGTCACCACGGGACATTCCGTCTGGATCGCTCAGCGCGAAGGGCGTGCGAAAGATGGTGACGATCGTACAGATCCAGCGCTACTGAAAATGTTCTATATGTCTCAGCGTAAGCAACGTAGCTTCTCTGAGATGGTGGAGCGACTCAATATTGTCCCAGTATCTATCGCATACGAACTAGACCCTTGTGACTCGGCTAAAGCCAATGAGTTGGCTGCCAAAGCTGAGGGCGGAACTTATGAGAAGAGTGAGTTCGAAGATATTCAGAGTATCGTCAAAGGGATTGTCGGTGACAAAGGCCGCGTTCATGTAGGCTTTGGTGAGCCTATTCGAGGTGAATTTGAATCGGCAGAAGAGCTGGCGGCAGAAATTGACCGTCAGATACACCAAAATTACCGCTTGCATGCCACCAATCTAGCCGCTGCAGGTGAAGCAACTGATGAGGGGCTGGCGTTACTTGAGTCAAGGCTGAGTCAGGTTGATGGCGCTGCTAAAGATATTTTGAAAGCGATGTACGCTAAACCGGTTTTAAACTACAACAATGCGCAAACGGAGAGCCACTGATGTCAGAGTTTACTCATATCGATGAGAAGGGTCAGGCTCGAATGGTCGATGTCTCTGAAAAAGAGGTTAGCTTCCGTGAAGCAAGAGCCTATGGTCGTGTGACCATGTTGCCAGAGACTCTCTCAATGATCGTCAATGGCGGTCATAAAAAGGGTGATGTACTGGCGACAGCACGTATTGCTGGGATCATGGCGGCTAAACGTACTTCCGACCTCATTCCAATGTGCCACCCTCTGATGTTGTCGAGTGTGAAAGTTGAGCTGACGCCGAATGAAGTAGAGAGCTGTGTTGAGATCAGCGCGATCTGCAAATTGAGTGGCCAGACGGGTGTTGAGATGGAAGCGCTGACCGCTGTCTCTGTGGCCGGTTTGACACTTTATGATATGTGTAAGGCGGTCGATAAAGGTATGGTGATCGATCAAGTCTCTCTGCAAGAGAAAAAGGGTGGTAAATCGGGCCACTGGATTGCTGAATAACAGCACTATTTGGAAGCTACATGTTAAAAATTGTCTATTTCGCCAGTTTAAAAGATCGCATCGGTCGCTCTGAAGAGAGTATCGGCCTTCCTGAAGGTATCAGTTCAGTCGACTCTTTGATTGATCATCTTTCGACAATGCACGGGGAAGAGTGGTCTTCAACCATTAATGGGTCGACGGTTTTGGTTGCGGTGAACCATGAGATGTCTGATAGAAGTGCTCCCATTAAAGAGGGTGATGAAGTCGCCTTCTTCCCGCCTGTGACAGGGGGTTGATGCAGTGACTAAGCTGATTGGGTTTGTTCGTGCGCTCTGCTATTACGCAGGCTTCTATCCAGTGACGATCGTCTGGGCATCACTCTGTCTGGTGGTTGCTCGTGCACTGCCGTTTAAACCAAGATTCTATTTTGTAACCGCGATCAATAACTTCTATATTGTTTGGCTACGAGTCTGTTGTGGCGTTAAGGTCAATGTTCAGGGGCGAGAAAACCTCCCTGCATCGGGTGCTTATGTTGCGATATCTAATCACCAGAGTGAGTGGGAGACGATCTATTTTCAGCTGTTGATCCAGCCACAGGTGGTGGTCCTTAAGCAGGAGTTACTGAAAATCCCATTTTTTGGTTGGGCGCTTGCTCTGCTAGAACCGATCGCTCTTGATCGCAGTAAACGTCGAGGCGCACTAAAACAACTGCTGGACCAAGGTAAGGCAAAATTGTCTGCGGGTGTGCCCATCCTTATTTTTCCTCAGGGTACCCGACTTCCGGTGGGTGAATTAGGTCGTTGGAATAAAGGTGGAGCTATGTTGGCTGTGAGCAGTGAAGTTCCTCTAGTCGCCATCGCTCATAATGCGGGTCGTTTCTGGCCAGGAAAGGGTTTTATTAAGCACCCTGGTACGGTTGATGTTCTTATAAGTAAACCTATCGAAACGACAGAGAGAACTGTTGAAGAAGTGCATAAGGATTCTGTAGACTGGCTTGAAGAAAGTCTTACACGCATCAAAGCCTAAGGATCTATGTCACTGTTTGGATACGCCTCAATACATGGCGATGAAGGTAAAGCCCAGCTTCAGGCTCGATTGGCTGACAGTGCTCGAGTGGCCGGTATCGAGCTTGATTCAGTGGCCTTTGAAGAGACCTCTGAACCCATTCAGCTCTTAAAGATTTTGGATAAATTGAAGTCGGGCGATCTGCTTCTACTCAGTAAAGTCTATGACTTTACCCGGCTGTCGAGTGATCAGTTTGCTAAGGTTGCTCAAGTGTTGCTGGAAAAACAGATCTCAATCGCTGCGTGCGATGTTCTAGATTCGGTTATCAGCTTACGCAGTAATGACAAAGCGCGTTATCTAACCTCTCAAGTTCTGATCGAAATGATCGCACAGCAGTCACAACCTGCAAGGGTGTGACTGAAGCAGCAATTACTGGTTGCACTGCCGGTTTCTCCTTTTTAAACTCATATTAATGGTTGTTGGAGTGATTCAGAGTTGTACGGCGATAAAATTAGAATTTTAGTAACCGGTTCGGAAGGGCAGATTGGCCGAGCGTTTTGTCGTGTCGCTGAAAAGCTAGAAAATATCGAAATAATCCCCGTCAACCATCGCAGTTTTGATGTGACTGATCCGGCTGCCATTGAAGCCAAATTGGCGGATGTACTTCCACATTACGTTCTTAATGGTGCCGGTTTCAATCAGGTTGATGCGGCCGATGCCCACCCAGGCAAAGCCTTTGCAATTAATGCGGATGGGCCTCTTAATCTGGCTAAAGCCTGCAGTGACCTTAGTATTCCAATTATCCATATCTCGTCTGATTACGTGTTCGATGGTCACTATGCGAGTGGCTATACTGAACTGGATGAGCCGGCTCCCTTAGGAGCCTTTGGTGAGTCAAAACTGCGCGGTGAAGAGCATGTTAGAGCTTATCAACCTAAACACATTATTCTTAGAATCAGCTGGGTATTCAGTGAGTCCGGAGTCAACTATCTGACCAAAATGCTCGATAAAGCGCGTGAGTATAAAACCATTGAAGCGGTGGATGATCGACGTGGATGCCCAACCGCTGCGCATGATGTGGCTCGAGTAATTTTGGCGATTATCCAACAGTTGGAAGAGGGTGCTGATCACTGGGGTACCTACCACTACTCCGGTGCAGAGATCACAACGCGCTACCGATTTACTGAGGCGATCATCGCTGCTGCTGGCCAATATGAGGAGCTGGCGGTTCGTAAAATTCGCCCGGTGGCTGGCGCAGAAGAGGAGGGGGCCGAACGCCCAACTTCATCCGTGCTGACCTGTAAGAAGATTTTGAATACCTTCGGTATTCGTCAACGTCCATGGCGCGTCGACCTGCAAAGACTGATTCGTGAAATCTACGGTGAAGATGGCAGTAAAGTGCCTCAACCGACGGTAGAAACCAAAGCGGAAGAGCTAGGTTCCTAGTCAATCTGCTCTAAAACGGTCGAGTCGTTTGTCTAATCGCTTAGAATCAGCGAAAATACGCGCCAATTCTGAGCGACGGCTCTTTTCAATTTTCTAGAAGAACGATTCATGTCAAACGCAGTTCACGATCAAGTGGCTAACCGCCGCACTTTTGCAATCATCTCCCACCCTGATGCGGGTAAAACCACTATGACCGAAAAGCTATTGCTATTAGGTCAGTTGATTCAGGTTGCTGGTACCGTAAAAGGCCGAGGCAGTGATCGTCACGCGACCTCTGACTGGATGTCGATGGAGCAGGAGCGTGGCATCTCGATCACCTCGTCTGTGATGCAATTCCCATTCCGTGACCGTATCGTTAACCTACTGGATACACCGGGGCACGAGGACTTCTCGGAAGATACCTATCGCACATTGACCGCGGTGGATTCTGCTTTGATGGTGGTTGACGGCGCAAAGGGTGTCGAGGACCGTACCATTAAACTGATGGATGTCTGTCGTCTTCGCGATACTCCTATTTTCTCATTTGTGAATAAGTTAGACCGTGAGATACGTGACCCTATTGAGCTCTTGGATGAGATTGAATCGGTACTAAAAATTGAAGCCGCACCGATTAACTGGCCTATCGGTGCCGGTCAGCGTTTTAAAGGGGTCTACAATCTTTACACGGATCAAATTCACCTGTTCACCAAGGGGCAGGGGCATCTGCTTGCTGAACAGAATATCATTCAAGGCTTGGATAGCGACGAAGCTCGTGAGCTGTTGGGTGCCGATTATGAAGAGTTCTGTGACGAGATCGAACTGGTACAAGGGGCTACCCACCAGTGGGACAAGGAGTCCTACCTAGCGGGTACCATGACTCCGGTATTCTTTGGTACGGCATTAGGTAACTTTGGTGTTCGAGAGATGATGCATGATTTTGTTGATTGGGCTCCTGCCCCTTCTCATCGTGCAACAGAGACACGTGAGGTTCAGGCGGATGAAGATAAATTCACAGGCTTTGTCTTTAAGATCCAAGCGAATATGGATCCAAAGCACCGTGACCGCATTGCCTTCATGCGTATCTGTTCAGGCAAATACACCAAAGGTTTGAAGATGAAACATACGCGCATCGGCAAAGATGTTCGTATCGCAGACGCGGTTACCTTTGTTGCGGGTGATCGAGAGGCGGTGGAAGAGGCTTGGTCTGGTGACATCATCGGATTGCACAACCACGGTACCATTCAAATCGGCGACACCTTTACAGAAGGTGAAGAGCTTAAATTTACCGGCATTCCACACTTTGCTCCTGAACTGTTTAAGCGTGTGCGTCCTACTGATCCACTGAAGATGAAGCAGCTTCAGAAAGGGTTGCAGCAGCTGTCCGAAGAGGGTGCGGTGCAGTTGTTTATGCCACTTCGCAACAACGATCTGATTCTCGGCGCGGTCGGTCAGCTTCAGTTTGACGTGGTCATGTATCGCCTTAAAGATGAGTATAAAGTGGACTGTGTCTATGAGGCGATCAGTGTTGCGACGGCTCGTTGGGTTGAGTGTGCTGACGATAAGATGCTCAATGACTTCCGCAAAAAAGGGTATGACAACCTGGCCGAAGATGGTGCAGGTCTAATGACCTACTTGGCACCGACACGAGTGAACTTAAACCTCACCGAAGAGCGTTGGCCGGATATTCAGTTCCGCGCTACTCGCGAGCACTAACATGCTTTTTGATTCCCATTGCCATCTCGACTTTCCCGAGTTTGCAGTGGGAATCAGCTCTCATCTCGATCAAGCACAGGCAAAGGGTGTAACGGATATTCTGGTACCCGGAGTCACGGCTAGCGATTGGCCTAGAGTGATCCATACCTGTCAGCTTAACCATCCCATTCGGCGTCATCTGGCGCTTGGCTTGCACCCCTGTTTTCTAAAACAGCACGATATTGATCAAGATCTTTTGACCCTAGAGACGCTCCTTAAGCAGAGAGATGACGTTGTTGCGATTGGTGAGTGTGGATTAGACCTTTTTATTGAAGATCCACAATTAGATAGGCAGCAGAAACTCTTTGATGCTCAGTTAGAGTTAGCGGCTGCATTTGAATTGCCGGTTGTGCTTCATGTTCGCCGCTCCGTCGATCTGATTACGCAGCGCTTAAAACGCCACCGTTTACGTAGAGGTGGCGTTGCCCATGCATTCTCGGGTAGCCAGCAGCAAGCGGATAATCTTGTTGCCTTGGGATTTTTGATTGGTGTTGGTGGGGCAGTGACCTATGATCGAGCTAATCGACTCAGAAGGGTCGTCTGTTCACTGCCAGTGACAAGCTTGGCGCTTGAGACGGATGCGCCCGATATGCCGTTAAGCGGTCATCAGGGTAAGCCAAATCACCCGTTTAGGGTTGCAGAAGTGGCTGAAGCAGTCGCCGAGTTACGTGGTGAGTCTACTGAATCTATTGCTCAGCAAACTCATCACAATGTGGCTGCTCTTTTGGGGCTTTAGGTTAGATCTTCGTAAGCGTTTGAAACGTCGAAGCTGACTGGCAAAGAGCGACCTGGAACCTTAATTCCAGAATGAGTGATCTCTAAATCTTCACCAGCAAGCACCGCATAGTCATAACGGTAAGTCGGCCGAGTCGTGCCTTTGAGTGCGGCTTGGTTATACTCATGAGCCTGAGCGACTGTCGCTTCTGAGCGTTTCTGCCACTCAAGCATCTCTGCAGCGCCATAACGTTTTTGAAGCAGGTTAATCGTCTCGGTCGGCGAGATGAGTACCGCAGTCGCGTTGTTGCCACCAAAGCCTTTAGAGTTGATCAACGCGTTAGAAATGAATTGATTACCCACTTCTTTATGCTGAAGAGGTAGCTCAAGATGGCTCTGATGAACGTCGCTAGCTACTGCCTGAGTAGTAACTATGCCGGGGATGACTCCCTGTTCCCAAACACCCAGTGTTGAAACCAGTTGGTCACCACCCGCAGTGCCCTGAGAGTGTCCGAGGTAAGTCTTAACCGCAGTGACCGTCCAATCATTGATGTTGAACGCTTTGCCGACCTCGTTTAATACATGTGATTCAGTCACTCGGTTCTGTGGTGTGCTGGTGCCATGCGCTTGAATCATTGAGTGCTGCTGTAGCGCTTCAGAACCGAGTAGCTTCTCAACCAAAGAGGCCGCTTTGCCCAGGGTTAAGTAGTTACCGACACCGGGTGCTGAGATCGATTTTTTATAACCGTCGGCATGAACATAGACATCAGGCACCGAAGCATAGATCTGAGCGCCGGTCTCGATCGCTAGGCGATCACTCATCAGAACAATAAATTGACTCGATTCACCAATGGTGAAACCGCAGTTGTCCCCAAATGGACGGCAGGCTGAACGGTGGTCTACATCAGCAAGTGAAGCGAGCTTATCCAGTGCCTGAAGCTGTTTGTCTTCAGCCAATGCGCCCATGGCGCGGAACCCTTCAATAACCTCTGGAGTGACCGGGGCGTCAGACCCGCCAACCAGAACAAACTCAGCCTTATTGGTGCGAATCGCTTCAACGGCATTACGCAGGTTGTACAGGAAAGTCGCACAGGCACCGAGCGCGCCGCCGGTCGTGCCAAGGTTGCCAAGCATGTAGGCGTTAACGAAATCAGCCGGCATTTGCGCATAACCCAACGGCATCTGCTTAGAGGTTGTGCGCTTACCAATCGCAGGGTATTTATTGAGACCGCCAAAGCCTAAGTCGTCGAGTTGGCCAATTGAGTTAGAGGCAAATACCGCAATTTGATCAGGAGCCAGAGTATCGAGCAGTTTATCGATATCCAGACCTGTGGAGGCCAGTGCATCAGAGGCTGCATAGATCGCCATTTGCAGTGCGCGCGGATGGTTGCGTGATTGGTATAGAGAACCCGGTTCAAACCCTTCAGGCAACATACCGGCGCTCTGAACAGGCAGTACGCGTGTATCGTTGAAGATTAGGTCGAGCGCACCGGTTAGGGTGACTTCGACCTGGCCTGCCTCGGTATCTGCCAATGTCCAGTTGTCGGGGATGTTGGTCGGAAGATCACGTTTGCGCAGAGTGAATTTAATGGATTCACCTGCCGGATGGATCTTTGATGCCTTGTTCATCAGGACACGATTTGCGTCAAAGAATGAAGTTGGAATTTTACGGATCAGGGTGGCATCAAGCAGTGCCTGTCGCTCATCTGCATGACTGTTGGTGAGAACGGCGAGATCCTGTAACACATCCTGCTGATCTTTATCAGACAAGGTGTCAAAGATGAGGCGTTTGTAGCCTTGGTTGAATGAGGAGCGACCGGCGGGGCTGATGCCACCAAAACCAACGATGACCGGTAAATGAGACACTGCCTTGCTCCCCATAAATGACACAAAAAATATCAGGAAATTGTAACTTGCAGGTCAGGTTCTGGCTAGACGCTGAGGCGGCAAATGTAAAAAAATGTTAACCCACATGCTCGGTTCGACTTTTGAGGCTACACTGAGCCTAGAAAAGGATGAATTTAAGAGATGTAGGAGGAATTTGATGAAAGGTTCAATACTCTCGATAGCGGTATGTTGTGCTCTGGTTGGGTGTCAAACCATCGATCCCTATACACAGCAAACTAAAACAGCCAATGCGACCAGCGGTGCAGGTATTGGCGCAGCAGCGGGTGCTGTACTGGGTGCCATTGTATCTAAAGGTAATCGTGCCGAGGGTGCACTGATTGGTGCAGCCCTGGGTGGTGCTGTTGGTTCTGGAGTCGGTTACTACATGGATCAGCAAGAGATGCTACTGCGTCAAGAGCTTGAAGGGACGGGTGTGCGCGTCGAGCGAGTGGGTGATGAGATTCGCCTGGTTATGCCAAGTAATATCACCTTTGCTGTGGACAATGAGCGTTTTGATAACGCCTTTTATCCGGTTTTGGATTCAGTCGCTAAAGTGTTGGCGAAGTTTGAAAAGACCAGCATTAATGTGGATGGTTACACCGACTCGACTGGGTCATTTGAATACAACCAGATGCTCTCTGAAAGACGTGCGGCTGCTGTTTCTAACTATTTAAGACAGGTAGGTGTGGATGCTCTTCGTATCGCGACTCGCGGTTTTGGTGAGCGCTATCCGCTGGCTTCTAATGAGACAGAAGAGGGGCGTGCACAGAATCGCCGAGTAGAGATCTGGATTCGTGGTACGGAAATGTAAAAAAGAAGATGGTGCTCGGTTGAGCACCTGGATATAAAAAGATTACTTAGCGCCGGTGACTTCGTTGAACTTGCTCAACTGGTCTGCGCTGGCCTCTTTTTGGTACTTCACTTTCCAATCAGCATAAGGTTCGCCGTAGACAAGCTCTCGCGCTTGCTCATAATCAACGCTCTTGCCGCGCTCTTCAGCCGCTGCAACATACCACTTAGAGAGACAGTTTCGGCAGAAAGAGGCTAGGTTCATCAGGTCGATGTTCTGAACCTCTTTGTGGTTGTCTAAATGCTCCACTAGACGGCGAAATACCGCCGCTTCGATTTCTGTTTTAGTCTGTTGTTCCATCTCGGTTCCTTACTGCATATGCTGATCAAGCTCTTTACAGATCTCACTGGTGAGTTGCTCACAGATTTCTGGATCAGTAATCGGCTGATTGTTGGCATTGGTTAAATAGAAAAAATCCTCAACGCGCTCGGCGATGTTGGCGATCTTGGCGTTGTGAACATTGATCTCAAACTGCGCAAAGATACGTCCGATTCGAGAGAGTAGACCAGGGCGGTCCGCTGTGAATACCTCAAGTACGGTCTGTTTCAGATTGGGATCGGTGTGTACTGAAGCACTGGTTTTGATCGGAAACAGTTTAAGCTGCCTCGGTACTCTTCGATGAATGATGTCAGGGAAGTCTGCGGGATCATCCAGTTCATCGACCAACTGCTGTTGAATCTCTTTTTGGTAGTCTGGATTGTCATTCAATGGCTGATTGTTCTCATCCAGCACCATGTAGATGCTGAGCGTGTAGCCGTTATTGGTTGCCATGATGCGGGCATCTTGAACACTGAGATTTTGCTGGTCTAATGAGGCAACCGTTGCGGCGAAGAGGTTGGTCGTATCTTCAGTAAAGATGAAAATCTCCGTCGCACCCTCATGAGAGCGATAGCTGTGTTGGTGCAGCGTCACAACCGGCAATGGCTGGTTGCCATGTTCAAGTATGGCCTGTGTGTGCCGGGCAACGGCTTGACTGTCGATGCGTAAAAAGTAGTCATCCCCAAAGTGTTGCCACAGATTTTTAACGCGCTCCTCTTTGGCTCCCAATCGCTTAAGGGATTGCAGTGCTTCAAACTGAGTCTGTTCAATCAACTCCTCTTTACCCAGAGGGTTCTCTAGTCCGCGTCGAAGAGCACGCCTGGTTTCGGCATAGAGTTGACGAAGCAGGGTTGCCCGCCAGCTGTTCCAAAGTTCATTATTGGTCGCATTGATGTCAGCGACGGTCATCACATAGAGATAGTCCAGGTGTGTCACATCGCCCACGATGCTAGCAAATTCATGAATGACTTCAGGGTCTGAAAGGTCGCGTCGTTGTGCCGTCATCGACATGATCAGGTGTTTATCCACTAGCCAGGCGACCAGTGCGCTGTCCCATTTTCCTAGGTGGTGTCGTTTACAGAACTCCAGTGCATCGACTGCGCCGAGTTCTGAGTGATCACCTCCGCGACCTTTGGCGATGTCGTGGTAGAGGCC
This sequence comes from Marinobacterium sp. xm-d-564, assembly GCF_013283345.1. NCBI lineage: Bacteria > Pseudomonadati > Pseudomonadota > Gammaproteobacteria > Oceanospirillales > Oceanospirillaceae > Marinobacterium > Marinobacterium sp. xm-d-564. The sequence continues at coordinate 43,378 of NZ_WBYO01000004.1, forward strand.
GGCCGCGTAAAGTAGCTCAATTTTCGGTAGATTGTTCACTACGCGATGAGCCACAGGGAAGGTTTCACGAAACTCTGTGTGCCGGAACTGACGCATCATCTGAATCACTTTGAGCGTGTGTGCATCAACCGTGTAGATATGGAAAAGATCGTGTTGCATCTGGCCAACAATATTACCGAACTCAGGTAGATAGAGGCCTAAAATGCCGTAACGATTCATTCGCTTCAACTCTGTTGAGACACGTTCAGGTGAGCGCAGTAGCTCCATAAAGAGGCTGGTATTTCGTAGGTCAGACCTGAAATCATCATCGATCAGGTGTTTGTGATCTCGAAGTAATCGAATCGTCGAGGCACGAACACCTTTAATTTCAGGATTCTGTGCCATCAGAACAAACAACTCCATGATGGCAAAAGGGTTCTGCTCAAATACCTTGTTGTGTGCGACGGCCAGAAAATTGTCGCGAACGATAAAGCGTGAGTTTAGCTTCTGTATCTGTTGCTCTACATCGGCTCTAAGAATAACTTCGTCAAAGTATTGCAGTAGCATGCCGTTGAATTCTGACATCGCTTTAACAACACGGTAGTAGCGGCTCATGAACTGTTCAACCGCTAACGAACCTTTGTCATCCGAGTATCCAAAGTACTCAGCCAGAGTGCGCTGGTGATCAAACAGCAGTCTATCTTCACGGCGCTTTGAGTGCATATGCAGGGCATAACGAACTGTCCAGAGGTAGAGTTCACCTTTGTTGAGTGTTTCAAGCTCTGACTCCGTTAAAAAGCCGTGATTGACTAAGTCTCTAATATAGGTGGCACCAAAGTGTCTCTTGGCAACCCAGCCGATGGTTTGAAGATCGCGCAGTCCACCTGGGGAGTTTTTGATGTTTGGTTCAAGATTGTATTCGGTGTTGTTGGTGCCTTGATGCCGTGCTGTCTGCTCCTTCATTTTCGCTTTGAAAAATTCAGAGTCTGTCCAGGCGTCATCCTGAGTGACGCGCTCAAACATTTTTAGTTGCAGGGATGGGTCCCCTGTCAGCGGGCGTGACTCGATCAAGTTGGTGGCGATGGTAATGTCATTACGGCACTCTTGATAGCACTCTTCAATGGTGCGCACACTAGAGCCAATATCCAGGTTGATATCCCAAAGAAGTGTCAAAAAGCCGCTAATGGTCTCCTCGAAACTTTCAGCCTCAACACCATCGATCAAAATCAGAATGTCGACATCGGAGTGGGGGTGTAGCTCCCCTCGGCCATAGCCCCCGACTGCGATCAGCGAGACTTTGGATTCGTCTGGCCAATCGAAATGTTGCCAGGCAACTCGTAAGATTTGGTCAATCACCCAGGCACGACCGTAGATCAACTTGCGAATATCCTCTTTCGCTTTGAAGCTCTCATGCATCGTTTCCGTAGCATGTCTAACTGCGCTTTTCAGGGCAGTGGTCAAGTTGCCATCATTGATCTCTTGTTCGAGCCGTTTGATATCTAAAAACTTCTCGATGCCATTGATGGGGACGGGTGTCAGCTTGATAGCTTGGCTCATCAAATTTAGCCTTTCTCTTCACTACGCAGGGTGAGAATTTCATGGCCATCAGCCGTCACTAAAATCGTGTGTTCATACTGAGCAGAGAGACGACGGTCTGCTGTCTCTACAGTCCAGCCGTCACGCTTGTTTAACTTAACCTGGCGTTTGCCGGCGTTAATCATCGGTTCGATGGTTAGGCACATACCCTCTTCAAGGGTTTCACCAGTTCCTGCTTTGCCGTAGTGGAGGACTTGAGGCTCTTCGTGGAACTCTGCACCGATGCCGTGGCCGCAATACTCGCGAACCACCGAGTAGTGGTTTGCTTCGGCATGTTTCTGAATCACGGCGCCGATATCACCGAGTTTCACACCCGGTTTGACCAGCTCAATACCCATGTTCATACACTCTTGAGTGATCTCGCAGAGGCGTTTTGCATGTGGTGCAACATCACCTACAAAGAACATTTTGCTGGTGTCGCCATGGTACCCATCTTTGATCACGGTAATGTCGATGTTGACAATATCGCCGTTCTTTAAGGCTTTGTCATTGGGGATGCCGTGACAAACGATTGAATTGACTGATGTACAGATGGATTTAGGAAAACCGTGGTAGTTCAAAGGTGCTGGAATCGCTTGCTGCACATCAATAATGTAGTTGTGACAAATTTGGTCAATCTCATTGGTTGTGATGCCAGGCTTTACATGCTCTTCGATCATCTCAAGAACCTCGGCGGCTAAGCGTCCAGCCACTCGCATCTTTTCGATTTCGTCAGCGGTTTTGATCTTGATGGTCATCGGTGAATCCTTTTTAAATCGGTGATTTGCGCTTCGGAAAATTGAAGGCGTTTTTGATACTGCTTATTGTACAGGAGGTAGTGTTTTGGTCTACCGGAGTTTGCTATGTAATTTTGAAAGCGGATGTCAGGCTGAAAGCCAGACGCCCTAGATCTTTAAGTGGTTTTTAATTGGGTGTCTGGCCTTCAGCCTGACATCCGCTTTAAAAGGTAGGTAGGGAGTAAAATTACTTCTCAAACGTTAGTCTTTATGGTATAAACTGCGCTCCCAAAAATCGTGCTTCGGCACTAAAACTAAAACACACACACTTCGTCACGTTTGTCTGGGTGCCCTAAGGGGTTGATAAATGGGGGGTGTGGAGGTTTAAACCCATAGAGGAAATACCAAATGGCACAAGTAAATATGCGCGATCTGCTTAAAGCAGGTGTTCACTTCGGTCACCAGACTCGTTACTGGAACCCAAAAATGTCGAAGTTCATCTTCGGTGCGCGTAACAAAATTCATATCATCAACCTTGAGCACACTCTGCCAGCTATGAACAACGCACTAGACGTTGTTAAAAACATGGCTTCTAACAAAAACAAAATTCTTTTTGTTGGTACTAAACGTGCAGCAGCTAAGGTTGTTAAAGAAGAAGCATCACGTGCGGGCATGCCTTACGTAAACCACCGTTGGTTGGGTGGCATGCTAACTAACTACAAGACAATCCGTCAGTCGATCCGTCGTCTACGTGATCTTGAAGCTCAAGCACAAGATGGTACTTTCGAGAAATTGACTAAGAAAGAAGCGCTAATGCGTAGCCGTGAAATGGCTAAGCTTGAGCTATCTATCGGCGGTATCAAGGATATGGGCGGTCTTCCAGATGCTCTATTCGTTATCGACGTAGATCACGAGCGCATCGCAATCAACGAAGCTAACAAGCTTGGTATCCCTGTCATCGGTGTTGTTGATACTAACAGCAACCCAGACGGTGTTGACTACGTTATCCCAGGTAACGATGACGCACTACGTGCCATTCAGATCTACGCTCAGTCTGTTGCAGACGCGTGCCTAGAAGGTTCTGATGCAACGGGTGGCGCTGCAAGCGAATTCGTTGAAGTTGAAGAGCAAGCGGCTGAGTAATTCAGTCTTAGGTTTGTAACCTTTAACTTACATACTTTCAAAAGGGGGAGCCAGGCTCCCCTTTTTTAGATTTACCTAACTAATTTCTTAAATGAGGATTGCAAAATGGCAAATATCTCTGCGGCAATGGTAAAAGAGCTGCGTGATCGTACTGGCCTAGGCATGATGGAGTGTAAAAAAGCACTTGCTGAGTCTGGTGGTGATGTTGATAAGGCGATTGAAGATCTACGTAAGTCTTCAGGTCTAAAAGCTGCTAAAAAAGCTGGCCGTACTGCTGCTGACGGTGTTGTTGTGGTTCGTGTTGCTGACGACAACAGCTACGGTGTAATCGTTGAAGTTAACTCTGAAACAGACTTTGTTGCTCGTGACGAAGGTTTCCTTGGTTTTGTTAGCCAGGTAGCTGACAAAGCGTTTGCTGATAAGCAGACAGATGTTGCAGCTCTAATGGCTGGTGACCTTGAGTCGGCTCGTGAAGCGCTAGTTCAAAAGATTGGCGAGAACATTACTGTTCGTCGTATCGCTCTTGTTGAAGGTGCAGTCGTTGCTGGATACGTACACAGCAACAACCGTATCGCTTGTCTTGTCTCTCTTGCAGGTGGTGACACTGAAGTGGCTCGTGACGTTGCTATGCACGTTTCTGCAGCTAACCCTCGTGTGTGTAAGCCTGAAGATATGCCACAGGAAGAGCTTGATCGCGAGAAAGAGATCATCATGGCTCAGCCTGACATGGAAGGTAAGCCACAAGAGATCAAAGAGAAAATGGCAATCGGCCGTGTTAAGAAGTTCCTTTCTGAAAACAGCCTTGTTGAACAGGCGTTCGTTAAGAACCCAGAGACAACTGTCGGCAAACTTATCAAAGATGCTGGTACTGACATCAACGGTTTCACCCGCCTAGAAGTTGGTGAAGGCATTGAAGTTGAGAAGAAAGACTTCGCTCAAGAGGTAGCAGAGCAGCTGCAAGGCTAATTCTGTACTAAACTAGCCCTGCCGACTTGCGGGGCTAGTTGTTTTCGATATACCTTTATCACACTTCTTTTAATCGCCTGCCGGGGGTGCCCATGCCTGTAAACAAGCCTAACTCCAAATATAAGCGAATTCTTCTGAAATTAAGCGGTGAAGCTTTAATGGGAGAAGAGAACTTTGGTATCGATCCAAAAGTTCTTCATCGAATGGCTCTGGAGATCGGTCAGTTAGTGGGTATCGGCGTTCAGGTCGGTCTAGTGATTGGTGGTGGTAACCTGTTTCGCGGCGCTGCGCTAAGTGAAGCAGGATTGGATCGAGTGACTGGCGACCATATGGGTATGCTAGCCACTGTGATGAACGCACTTGCAATGCGTGATGCACTCGAACGCTGTAATATTGCGACGCGAGTGATGTCGGCAATTCCGATGAGCGGCGTTGTGGATCACTATGATCGTCGAAATGCGATGCGTTACCTGTCACAAGGTGATGTGGTGATCTTCTCTGCTGGTACCGGTAACCCTTTCTTTACAACCGACTCTGCTGCCTGTCTGCGCGGCATTGAGATCGAAGCCGATGTGGTACTTAAGGCAACTAAGGTTGACGGCGTCTACACTGCGGATCCTATGAAAGATCCAACGGCTGAGCGCTACGACCGTCTAAGTTTTGATGAGGTGCTTGAGCGTCAGCTGGGTGTGATGGATATGACAGCAATCTGTCTGACCCGTGACCACGATATGCCCGTGCGCGTTTTCAATATGAACAAGCATGGTGCTCTTGTTAACCTAGTTGTAGGTGGCGACGAGGGTACATTGATCGATAGCGGCAGCGCTAACGGAGATAAATAATGATTACTGAGATTGTTCAAGACGCTGATCAGCGTATGTCAAAAAGCGTTGATTCTCTTGTAGAGCAGTTTAAAAAAATTCGAACAGGTCGTGCGACCCCTGCCATTCTTGATTCTGTGATGGTCCACTACTACGGTTCTGATATGCCGATTCAGCAGGTTGCTAACGTGACGGTTGAAGATGCGCGTACACTGTCGATCATCCCATGGGAAAAGAACATGGTTCCTGAGATCGAAAAAGCGATCATGAAATCAGATCTTGGCCTTAACCCAGCGACAGCTGGTGATGTTATTCGCGTGCCAATGCCAGCGCTGACCGAAGAGACTCGTAAGGGCTATATTCGTCAGGCTCGTGGCGAAGCAGAAAATGCTCGAGTGGCTGTGCGCAATGTGCGTCGTGATGCTAACGGTGATATTAAAGATCTTTTGAAAGAGAAAGAGATAACAGAGGACGATGCGCGTCGTGGCGAAGATCAGGTTCAAAAAGAGACTGATAAGCACGTTGCTGAGATCGACAAGCTGTTGGCTCAAAAAGAGAAGGATTTGATGGAGATTTAATCCATCAAATTCGCGCACAGCGCATTAGGATACGACCTTTAATGGCCGATAATAACGATAACACCGTCAATACACGTCATGCTCCACGCCATATTGCCGTCATTATGGATGGCAATAACCGTTGGGCCAAAGAGCGTCGCTTGCCGTCTCTCGCCGGTCATAAAGCGGGCGTCGATAGTGTCCGTGATGTCATTCAAGGCTGTATGGAGTCAGGGGTTGAATCTCTGACTCTTTTTGCCTTCAGTTCTGAGAACTGGCGCCGTCCTGAAAAAGAGGTCCGTGGTCTGATGGATCTCTTCAAGTTTGCCCTCGATCGTGAGGTTAAAAAACTCGTCAAAAATAATATTCGTCTTCGTGTCATTGGTGATAAGTCTGGTTTTTCCGAATCACTACAGCAGCGCATCGAAAAAGGCGAACAAGCGACTGCCCACTGTACTGCGCTTAATCTGAATATTGCAGCTAACTACGGTGGTCAGTGGGATATTGCTCATGCGGTTCAGCAGATTGCTGAGCAGGTCAAGCAGGGCGAGCTAGAACCTACCGATATCAATGCAGATCTTATTTCAAAGCATGTCTCACTGGCCGATCAGCCTCTGCCAGATCTCTGCATCAGAACGGCCGGTGAACAGCGAATCTCTAACTTTTTAATCTGGCAATTCGCTTACACAGAGTTCTACTACAGCGATCTCTACTGGCCAGACTTTAACCGCGAAGAGCTTCTCAAAGCGGTTGATAACTTCCAAACGCGTGAGCGTCGATTTGGCCGAACCAGTGAGCAACTGGAGGCCGAAAGTCATGTTTAAACAGCGCGTCATTACCGCTTCAATTTTGGCGCCATTGGCGCTAGGTTCGGTTTTCCTTCTACCTTTGTCTGGGTTTGCTATCGTTATGGCGCTTGTGATGATGATTGGGGCCTGGGAGTGGGGTAATTTCGCGCTCTATTCACGTCGCATGCGAGCGCTCTTTGTGGCGTTAGTGGGAGTGGTAATCGCAGCGATCTACCCATTTGTTACTGCTTTGACGCTCCCTATATTAGTTGTCGCAGCGCTATTTTGGGTGTTTGCGATTACTCGGGTGGTTCGCTACCCAAAGACCCTAGGTATCGATGGGACTGTGACTAAGTTGATTACCGGTCTGTTGGTGCTAGTCCCTGCTTGGGTGGCGATGGTGGGTCTGAAAACCCATGAGAGCGCGCATCTATTACTACTGCTGCTCTTTTTGTTGGTTTGGGGTGCTGATATAGGCGCCTACTTTGCCGGTAAGCGCTTTGGTCGAGTTAAGCTTTTACCTAAAGTTAGTCCTGGCAAAACGCGTGAAGGGGTTTATGGTGGTTTGTTAGCGGCCATGATGATCGCTCTTGGATTCTCGATTGTCTTAGGTCTCTCTTCTACTTCTATTATTCTGCTGATGGCGCTCTCTGCTTTGGTGGTGGTTGTCTCTGTATTTGGCGATCTGTTTGAGAGCATGTTTAAGCGTGAACGTGGTATCAAAGACAGTGGTGTGATCCTGCCAGGTCATGGTGGCGTACTGGATCGTGTCGACAGTCTTACGGCTGCTGCACCGCTGTTTTTGTTAGGAATTCAACTGCTTCCGATTCTTTAAGGGTAAGTGATGGATTTTATCCAAACGGTTCTCTCTCTTCTTATAACACTTGGCATACTGGTCACAATTCACGAGTGGGGTCACTACTGGGTAGCTCGTCGTTGTGGCGTTAAGGTACTGCGCTTCTCTGTCGGCTTTGGTAAACCTATCTGGATGCGTAAGGGCAAAGATGGCACTGAGTATGCTGTCGCCTCCATCCCTTTAGGTGGCTATGTTCGAATGCTCGATGAGCGTGAAGGACCGGTTCCAGATGAGCTCAAATCTCAAGCGTTCAACAACAAAAGCGTCTATCAGCGAATCGCGATCGTTGCAGCAGGCCCGTTTGTTAATTTGATCTTTGCCCTCTTTGCGTATTGGTTCCTATTCATATGGGGGGTGACGGTTGTAAAACCTGTCGTTGGCGCCGTTGCACCTGACTCGCTTGCAGAGCAAGCTGGTCTTCAGCCCAATTATGAGATCGCTGAGATTGACGGGCGAGAAGTGCTCTCATGGGAGGAGATCAATTTAGCGTTGGCAGCACGAGTGGGTGAGACAGGTGTATTAACTCTTCGTGCAGGTGAACCTAATTCTGGTTGGTTAAGAAACTACTCGGCTGATCTGCAAACTTGGGATGTTGATCTAGAGACCACTTCGCCACTTCGAGCCTTTGGCTTGTCACCCTGGCAGCCAGAAGTGCCTGCCGTTATAGGTCAAATCTCTCCTGATGGCCCAGCTTATAAAGCAGGTCTGCAAGAGGGCGATAGGGTCGTCAGCATTGACGATACGCCTATCGATAACTGGATGGCTTTGGTTGGCAAAGTGCAAGCTTCTTACGATACCGATCTTCGATTTGAAATTGTTCGTGATGAACAGTCCGAAGAGGTGATTGTAAGACCCGGCCTAAGACCCGGCAGTGATGCCTTAGTTGGCTATATCGGTGCCGGCGTTGTCGTCCCTCAGTGGCCAGAGGATATGTTAAGGGATCTCTCTCAGGGGCCGGTGGATGCTCTAGTGAGTGCCTACGAAAAGACCGTTCAGATGATTGGACTGACGCTGGACTCGATCAATAAGATGATCGTTGGTGTCATTTCAGTGAAAAATCTGAGTGGCCCAATTACGATCGCTAAGGTGGCCGGCGCTTCGGCATCATCAGGGTTGGAATCCTTTATCAGTTTTTTGGCCTATCTCAGCATCAGTTTGGGTGTGCTAAATCTTTTACCAATTCCGATGCTAGATGGCGGTCATTTAGTGTACTATTTTGTAGAACTGATTCGAGGTCGTCCTGTCAGCGAGCGTACCCAAGCTTTCGGAATGAGGTTGGGTATGGCGCTGTTGTTTAGTTTGATGGCCATTGCATTTTTTAACGATTTAGCGCGTCTTTAAGCGTACTAGAGGAATCACTGGATGAAACGCTTCACACTCTTATCACTGTTAGGACTTATCTTCTCGGTCCATGCTATTGCCAGTGATTTTGCCGTCGATGACATTCGTATCGAAGGTTTGCAGCAGGTTGATCCAGCCATTGTATTCCGAAATTTTCCGATTAATCGTGGTGATCTTGTCGATCAACGAGCTCTCAATGATGCGACAAAAGATCTGTTCGAATCCGGTTATTTTGATGATGTAGAGCTACTCAAAGATCAAGGTGTGTTGATTGTTCGAGTTAAAGAGCGCCCGTCCGTTGCGCTGATTCGTCTTGAAGGTAACGACATGCTTAAAGATGAGCAGCTTATGGGTGCTCTAGAACAAGCTGGCGTTCAAGAGGGAGATATTTTTCGACGGGCTGCATTGGATAAAATCCGCTTAGAACTTCTTCGTGTCTACAATGAGGCCGGTCGCTACACCGCTGAGGTGACTACCGAGGTTGAACAGTTAGAGTCCAATCGTGTGGCGATTAATGTTGAGATTACAGAGGGTCAAACGGCCGTTATTCAGAAGATCAACATTATAGGAAATACCGTATTCAGCGATGAAGAGTTGCTTGACCTGTTTGATTCAGGCTTAACCAACTACCTCTCTTGGTGGACCGATAACGATAAATACGCAAAAGAGCGCTTAAGTGCTGATATTGAGCGTATGACCAGTTTTTATCTGGATCGTGGCTATTTGAAATTCAATGTTGACTCTACCGATGTCTCAATCAGCCCAGATCAGAAACAGATTTTTATCACGATAGCGATCAACGAGGGCGAGTTATTCACTCTTAGTGATGTAAAAGTGGCCGGTGATATCGCAGAATATGCTGAAGAGTTAAATGCAGCACTGCTTGTCTCTACAGGAGATACCTTCTCTAGAAAATTGGTGACTGAAACTCAGTCAGAACTCAATGAGATTATTTCAGGCTACGGTTACCTGAATGCTCGCGTATCCGTTGTTCCTGAAGAGAAGGGTGAGGGTAAGGTTGATTTAACCTTCTTCGTTGCTCCAGGAAAGTTAACTTACGTTCGTCGCATAGAGATTCGTGGTAACTCAACAACTGCAGATGAAGTGATTCGTCGTACCATGCCGCAAATGGAGGGTACGGTAGCGGTCGGCAAAGATATTAAACGCTCTAAAGAGTTGTTGGATAAAACAGGCTACTTTACGAAGGTTTCGATCAATACCAAGCCCGTTGTTGGGGTTGAGGACCAAGTCGATGTGGTAATCGACGTTGAAGAGGGCCTGCTAGGTCAAATCAGTGCCGGTGTTGGTTACTCAAGCTCAGAGGGGTTGGGTTATCAAGCTGCATTCCAACAGGATAATTTCTTAGGATCAGGTACCAGTTTTAACGTCTCATTCAATATGTCTGACGTCGTTACATCGGTAGCCTTCTCTTACGAAGACCCCTACTACACCCTCGATGGTGTTGGCCGAGGTTTTGGCTTCTATGTAAGCCAAAAAGATTATGCAGAAGCTGATATCTCGGACTATGACGTCAACTCTATTGGCGGTGATGTTAACTTCTCCTACCCAATCGACGAGTACCAGCGCCTTCGTTTTGGTCTAGGTATCGATAAGACAGATATTGTTCTGGGTACCGCGCCCCCTTCATTTATTACAGACTTTACCGATGTTGAGGGTAAGGATTATCTAACCTATAAATTGACAGGTTCATGGACCAGCAACCGACTCAACAGTGCTATGTTCGCGACTCGCGGTACTTACCAATCTTTGAGTACTGAAATAGCGGTGCCAGGTGGTGATTTGAGTTTCGCCAAGGCAACCTACACCGGTAAGTACTACTACCCATTTGACCGACAAGAGACCTTTGTTGGTGCTTTGCGCACTCGCGTTGGCTACGCTGACTCCATTGATGGCGGTAACTACCCCTTCTTCGAAAACTATTTTGTCGGTGGTTTGACCAGTGTCCGTGGTTATGCAGCTAATACGATTGGGCCTAAAGAGGGTACTAGCGTGATTGGCGGTAATGGACTATTTTCGGGTTCTGCTGAGTTCATCTTCCCAATGCCATTTGTTGAAGATAAAGACTCTTGGCGTACTCTTTTCTTCTTAGATGGTGGTTCTGTATATCAGGATGATCCTAGTTTTGATGATATGAGATACTCAGCAGGTATAGGCATATCATGGATCACGCCGATCGGTCCGCTCTCTATCTCAAGTGCTAAAGCCCTGAATGCTTCTTCTGATGATACAGAAGAGCAGGTTCAGTTTGCGATTGGGCGTATGTTCTGATGTTGAAAAAACTTTTAGTTTCTCTGGCAATCTTTACTACCTCCGTAGCGAATGCGGGTCAGGCTGTTGTATTGGATGTCCAAGCGGCGCTTCAGTCGAGTAATGCTGCAGAAGCCTTTCGCGCAGATTTAGTTAAAAGCACTTCCCAGCAAGAGTCTCAGGTTCGTGATTTAGAAAATCAGGCTAAAAAGATGCAGTCTGATTTTGAGTTGAATAAGGGGCTGCTGACTCAAGAACAGATTCAGCAAAAAGATCTCCAGTTTAAGAAAGTGTATGGCGAGTATCAGCGACAGCTGCAAGCGCTTCAGCAGCAGCGAGCGGCTATGGAGAAAGAGTTTTTAGAGGGTATGCGTCCCAAGTTGGATCAGGTCATCAAAGCGCTTATTGATGAAGGCGATATTTCGCTGATTATCAATCGTCAGTCGGCTATCTATGTTGAGCCTAGAATCGACATTACAGGTGAGATTATTAAACGCCTGAATGCCCAGGAGTGACTGGGGTTTGACTGATTTTTCCGAAAAAGCGTCCGATTTAGCTCTTCGCGTTGGTGGAGAGTTGGTTGGTAGTGATTGTCTAATCTCTGGGATGTCTACCCTTGATAAAGCGGGTATCGGTCAGCTCTCTTTTCTATCCAACGCCAAATACCAAAAACAGCTTCCAGACACTCAGGCTGAAGTCGTTCTAGTCAGTGCAGAGTTCGTTGATCTGGTCCCCAATAGCGCTATTGTCGTTGCTAATCCCTACCTAGCCTTTGCAAAGTTATCGCAGCTGTTTGATTGGCGTGGTCCTTTAGTCGCTGGAATTGCGCCGACTGCAACAGTAGACCCTTCTGCCGAGATCGACCCCTCTGCTCAGATTGCGGAGGGTGCAATTGTTGGCGCTCAAGTTAAGGTGGCTGCCCATGCCTATGTGGGTCCCAACGTGGTCATAGGTGAGGGTGTATTGCTCGGTGAGTCAACACGGCTTGAAGCGAATGTAACCCTCTATCCTGGAGTTTCCATCGGTAAGCGATGCATTATTCATTCTGGTGCTGTGATTGGAGCCGATGGGTTCGGTTTTGCTCATGACGGTCAAGGCTGGGTAAAAATCGCCCAAGCCGGTGGTGTGATTTTAGGTGATGATGTTGAGGTCGGTGCAAACACAACGATCGATCGCGGTGCTCTGTCGGATACTTTGATTGCTAATGGTGTGAAATTGGATAATCAAATTCAGATTGCACACAATGTTGAGATCGGAGAGTCAACGGCCATAGCTGGTTGTACTGCAATTGCGGGTAGCACTCGTATCGGCTCTCATTGTACTATTGCAGGTATGAGCGGTGTCACGGGGCATTTAGAGATTGCCGACCGAACCCACATCACGGCGATGACTTTGGTCAGTAAATCAATCAAAGAGTCGGGTGCTTACTCATCGGGTACTGGGGTTGAACCTCACGCTCAATGGAAGCGAAATGTGGTCCGGTTTAAGCAACTTGATGAGTTGTCCCAACGCGTTAAAAATCTAGAAAAGCTTGTAAAAAAGCTTGCTGAATAAGGCTAAAAACTGAATATGATGGATGTAAATGAGATCCGTAAATACCTTCCGCACCGCTACCCTTTTCTATTGGTTGACCGCGTTGTAGAACTAACACCCGGTGAATCCATTGTCGCTTACAAGAATGTGACCGTTAACGAACCTTTCTTTAACGGCCACTTCCCTGATAATCCCGTCATGCCGGGTGTCTTGATTGTTGAAGCGATGGCTCAAGCGGCCGGTATTCTTGGTTTTAAAACCATGGATAAAACACCTCAGGATGGTTCGATCTACTACTTTGTGGGTGCCGATAATCTGCGTTTTAAACGCCCAGTAGTGCCTGGCGACCGCCTTCAGCTTGAAGCGTTGGTATTGTCTGAAAAACGCGGTATCTGGAAGTTCCAAGTTAAAGCGACGGTTGAAGGTGAAACGGTTAGCTCGGCAACCATTCTGTGTGCTGATAGGAAGGTCTGATTTTGATTCACCCGCAAGCTATTATCGATCCCTCTGCTAAGTTGGCAGAGGGTGTTGAGGTTGGACCTTGGAGTTACATCGGACCTGATGTCGAGATCGGTGCAAATACTCGTATCGAATCACATGTTGTCGTCAAAGGCCCGACCAAAATCGGTAGCGGAAATCATATATTTCAATTCGCATCTGTGGGCGAAGATTGCCAAGATAAAAAGTATGCCGGTGAACCCACTGAATTGATCATCGGTGATAACAACGTTATTCGAGAAGGCGTAACGATTCACCGCGGAACAGTTCAGGATAAAAGCCTGACGCAGATTGGCAGTCATAACCTTCTGATGGCCTATGTCCATGTGGCCCATGACTGTGTTGTCGGTGATCATACGATTTTGGCCAATAATGCAGCCTTAGCTGGGCATGTTCATGTTGGTGATCATACGATATTGGGCGGTTTTACAGCTGTTCATCAGTTCTGTCACATTGGTGCACATGTTATGTGTGGTGCCGGTACTGTTGTGCTCCAGGATATCCCCTCTTACACCCTTGCAACCGGTAATCCCGCATCACCACACGGCATTAATGCTGAAGGTCTAAAACGTCGAGGCTTCTCATCTGAGTCGATCCGTGCGCTTAAGAATGCCTATAAAACGATCTACCGTAAAAACCTTACTCTTGCGGATGCGATCGCTCAACTAGAGTCGCTTGAAGCTGGCGAGTCAGCATTGACCCCATTGATTGAGTCGCTACGTAACTCCTCTCGTGGAATCATCCGTTAATTCAACTAGACCCATTAAGATTGCTATTGTTGCTGGAGAAGAGTCCGGTGACATTCTTGGCGCTGGGTTGATCAGTTCGTTAAAGAAGCGCTATCCCAATGCCACATTTGAGGGGGTAGGAGGCCGTCGAATGATTGCTCAGGGCCTTAATTCAGAGTTTCCTATGGAGCGTCTGTCGGTTATGGGTCTGGTGGAGGTCTTAAAACGGCTTCGCGAACTTTTAAAACGGCGCAAGAAGTTAATAGAAAAGTGGTTGCAAACACCCCCCGATCTTTTTATTGGCATTGATGCTCCCGACTTTAATTTAGGTCTTGAGAGAGTCCTAAAAGAGCGTGCCATCCCAACGGTTCACTATGTCAGCCCCTCGGTTTGGGCCTGGCGAGAGAAACGTCTAAAAAAGATTGAACAGTCGGTTGATTTGATGCTCTGCTTTCTCCCTTTTGAAGCGAAGTATTACAAAGATACTCAGGTTAATGCTCAGTTTATTGGCCATCCATTAGCCACTCAGCTGCCACTCTCTATTAGTCAAAGCCAAGCCAAAACGGCTCTTGGTCTGAGTGATGCGAGTCCCGTATTGGCTCTGATGCCAGGAAGTCGCAGTTCTGAAGTGGGTAAGTTGGCACCCCCGTTCATTGAAACGGCACTCGCGCTTTGCAGTAAGATTCCCAATCTTCAGGTCATCCTTCCAGCCGCTAACGAAGCCCGTTATCAGCAGATAGCCCTGTTAATTCGAGAGGCTCAGGCAGAGAGTAAGATTAAACTTGTTCAAGGCTCCTCGCAGGAGTGTTTGATGGCGGCAGACTCAGTTTTGATTTCGTCCGGTACGGCAACACTGGAAGCGATGCTCTGTTCAACGCCTATGGTGGTGGCCTACAAAATGGCCCCGCTGAGTTATGCGATTATTTCTCGAATGCTAAAAACTCCCTATGTATCCCTGCCTAACCTATTGGCAGGCAGAGCATTGGTTCCCGAGATTTTTCAGTCTGATGTGAGGGTCGAGGTATTAGAGCCTCTGGTTTTACAAAGTCTGACGGATAGCCATTACATTCAATCGCTGCAGCAGGAATTTTCTGATCTGTCTGGGCTAATTCGCCAAGATGCCGATGAGCAAGCGGCAGAAGCTGTATCCACACTATTGGAGTTTAGAAGCTGATGCAGCCTCAAGAATTTAACTTTGCTGAGCACTCTCTCTTTGCCGGTGTGGACGAAGTAGGGCGAGGACCGCTTGTTGGCGATGTGGTTGCAGCAGCAGTGATTCTCGATCCTAACAATCCTATTGAGGGGTTGATGGATTCGAAAAAGCTGTCTGAAAAGCGTCGTGAAGCTTTGTCCATTGAAATTAAAGAGCGAGCGTTGTGCTGGTCAATCGCGGTTGCAACGCCGCAAGAGATTGATGAATTGAATATTTTGCACGCGACAATGCTGGCGATGAAGCGAGCGGTGTTGGGTTTATCCCAAGTGCCTGATCATGTCTATGTGGACGGTAATCGATGCCCCGAGATTCCTTACTCTGTTGAAGCGGTAGTGAAAGGTGACTCAAAAGTCGCAGAGATCAGTGCGGCTTCTATCATTGCTAAGGTACATCGTGATCATCAAATGCTAGAATTGGACGCACAATTTCCGCAGTATCAATTTGCCAAACATAAAGGCTACCCGACGCCGGCTCATCTTCAATTGATACAAGAGCACGGGGTATTACCGGAATATCGTCGTTCATTTGCGCCGGTAAGGCGCCTAATAGAGGGGAATCAGTAGAATGACTGACGCATCGTTCGTCCATCTTCGTGCGCACTCTGAGTTCTCACTCTATGATGGTCTGGTTCGTGTTAAAGAGCTGGTTAAGCATGCTGCACAGGCGCAGATGCCCGCTGTTGCGTTAACCGATCAGACCAACTTTTATGCTTTAGTTAAGTTCTTCAAAGCGGCAACTGCGGCGGGTGTTAAGCCTATCTGTGGGGTCGATTTTTGGGTTGTAGATGATGCCGATCCGGAGTCGCCACCGACCCAGTTGACACTGCTTGTTAAAAACGGCTTGGGTTATCGTAATCTCACCGAACTGGTCTCTAGAGCCTATGCCGAAGGTCAGTCACTCGACCCTGAACGGGCACTGATCTACAAAAGCTGGGTTGCTGAAAAGTCTGAGGGTGTAATCGCGCTCTCGGGTGGTCGTCGTGGGGAGATAGGTCAGGCGATCCTGTCAGGTCAGGCGGATTTAGAGGCTCGTCTGCAATATTGGATGGATCTTTTTCCAGATGCCTTCTATCTGGAATTGGTTAGAACAGGGCGCTCTGATGAAGAGACGGTCATCCATAAAAGTATCGAGCTTGCCCAGTCGCTGGGTTGTCCTGTCGTTGCAACCAATGAAGTGATGTTTGTCCGCGAGGATGACTTTGATGCTCATGAAGCGCGAGTCTGTATTAACCAGGGGCGCACTTTGGATGATCCGACGCGTCCAAGAGATTACTCTGATCAGCAGTATTTCAAATCATCTGAGGAGATGATTGAGCTCTTCTCTGATATTCCCTCAGCGATCGAAAACAGCGTTGAAATCGCCAAACGATGCAGCATCGAGATTGAACTTGGAACTTACTACCTGCCAAGATTCCCAATACCTGAAGGGGTGTTGATGGATGACTACTTCAGGAGAGTGTCTGAAGTCGGTTTAGAAGAGCGCCTCGATTTTCTTTTTGATCGAAACTCAGAAGAGTTTGCTGAGATTCGTAAGGCTTATGATGAGCGGTTGAAGTTTGAGCTGGATATCATCATCCAGATGGGTTTCCCAGGTTACTTCCTGATCGTCATGGACTTCATTAAATGGGCTAAAGAGAATGGTATTCCTGTAGGGCCAGGGCGTGGTTCGGGTGCCGGCTCATTGGTCGCCTATGTCCTTAAAATTACCGACCTTGACCCACTTGAGTACGATCTTCTGTTCGAACGTTTCCTTAACCCGGAACGTGTTTCGATGCCGGACTTTGATATCGATTTCTGTATGGATAATCGAGATCAAGTCATTGACTACGTCGCTCAAACCTATGGGCGCGATGCCGTTTCGCAAATCATTACCTTCGGTACCATGGCGGCTAAAGCGGTGGTTCGAGATGTGGCGCGTGTTCAAGGTAAGCCCTTCGGTCTTGCTGACCGCCTCTCTAAATTGATCCCATTTGAAGTGGGAATGACACTCAATAAAGCTTGGGAGCAGGAAGAGGCGCTTCGCGAGTTCGTTGAAGGCAGTGAAGAGGCTCAAGAGATTATGGAGATGGCCTACAAACTCGAGGGGGTTACTCGAAATGTAGGTAAGCACGCCGGTGGTGTGGTGATCTCTCCAACCAAACTGACCGATTTCTCGGCTACCTATTGTGATGCTGAAGGTCAGGGCTTGGTGACCCAGTTTGATAAGAATGATGTTGAAGAGGCGGGTCTCGTTAAGTTCGACTTCTTGGGCCTTAGAACCCTGACTATCATTGACTGGGCACTTGAGACCATCAATAAACAGAAAGAGATTGAAGGTGAAGAGCCGCTGCGAATTGAAGCGATCGATTTAGAGGATCCTGAGGTCTACGCTCTACTCAAGCGTGCAGAGACTACGGCGGTTTTCCAGCTCGAATCCAGTGGTATGAAAGATTTGATTCGTCGTCTTTTGCCGTCACGTTTCGAAGATATCGTCGCACTGGTGGCACTGTTCCGTCCCGGTCCTTTGCAATCGGGCATGGTTGATGACTTTATTAACCGTAAGCATGGCCGCGCTGAGATGGCTTGGCCTCACCCTGATTACCAGTTGGATTCTCTTCAACCGGTATTGGAGCCGACTTACGGCATTATTCTCTATCAAGAGCAGGTCATGCAGATCGCTCAGGTGATGGCGGGTTATACGCTGGGCGGAGCGGATATGCTGCGTCGAGCGATGGGTAAGAAAAAACCAGAGGAGATGGCGAAACAGCGACATCTATTCATTGAGGGCTCAAGCGCTCAGGGCATTGATGAAAAGCTGGCCGGTAATATCTTTGATCTGGTTGAAAAATTCGCGGGTTACGGATTTAACAAATCCCACTCCGCTGCCTACGCACTGGTCTCTTACCAAACAGCTTGGCTGAAAACCTACTACCCAGCGCCATTCATGGCTGCTGTTATGTCCTCTGATATGCAGAACACCGACAAGGTGGTGATCTTCATTGAAGAGTGTCGTCAGATGAAGCTTAAAGTACTGCTTCCCGACGTTAATTTGAGTGAGTTCAAATTTACGGTGGGTCCAAATCAGGAGGTTGTCTACGGGCTTGGAGCGGTTAAAGGCGTAGGTGAAGGTCCTGTTGAGGCGATCATGGAGGCTCGGAAATCGGGAGCGTTTAAAGATCTGTTCGATTTCTGTAAGCGAGTAGGGTCTAAAAAACTCAACAAGCGAGTGCTTGAATCCTTAGTACGCTCTGGTGCTGTTGATGCCTTAGGTCCCAATCGAGCGGTGTTGTGGGCCGCTATACCTGCAGCTTTACAGTCGGCCGATCAAGATGCGCGCAATCAAGATGCGGGAATGTTCGACCTGTTTGGTGAGTCCGAAGAGGTTGTCGATGCCGATCCTTTCGAGCAGTTCATGAATGCTCGCGAGTGGAGCGACAAAGAGCGTCTGAATGGCGAGAAGGATACCCTCGGTCTTTACGTGACGGGCCATCCTATTGATGAGTATGAGTCTGAATTAAAACACTTTGTTTCTCGCAAACTACAAGAGCTTCAACCGGCTAGAGGGCGAGCTCAAAAAATGGCCGGCTTGGTTGTCGACCTGCGTGTTAAAAAGACCAAGCGAGGCGAAAATCTCTGCTTTGTAACCTTGGATGATCGATCTGCTCGTATCGATGTGAGTCTGTTTGGTGAAACCTATGATGAAGCGCGTCGTCTGATTCAAAAAGATCAGGTGATTGTGGTGGAAGGAGAGGTGGCTCAAGACGACTATAACGGTGGCCTCAAGGTGCGTGGGCAGCAGGTATTAAGTGTCGCGGATGCCCGTATTCGTTATGCGAAGTCGTTAACGATTAAGGCCGACGCAAAGGGATTAACTCAACAAAGCTTGAGAATGTTGCAGGACTCTTTGAAAAAAGCACGCGCTTATCAGCAGGGTATGCCTGTTGTGATTGACTATAGCTGTGCTGAGGCGAAGGGTCGGATTGAGCTTGGCTCAGAGTGGATTGTCTCTCCTGATGACGACCTGATGCAATCACTTCGCGAGCAGTTTGGTAATCAGAGCGTCTCGCTGATCTACTAGTTTTCCTGACAGTATTTAGCCACCTAGGGTGGCTACTTTTTTGCGTGCGCGGTAGAATTCAACAATCAGTTTTATCTTTTAGAAGCGAATTGTATGAACCCCAACTACCTTGATTTTGAACAGCCAATTGCTGATCTGGAAGCAAAGATCAATGAACTTAAACACGTTGGCGAAGATAATGAGAGTATCAATCTCTCTGACGAGGTATCGCGCCTTCGTGAAAAAAGTCACTCTCTGACTCGTTCAATCTTCTCTGACCTGAGTGCTTGGCAGGTTTCTCAATTAGCTCGCCATCCGCAACGCCCATACACTCTGGACTACATCAAATACATCATCGATGAGTTTGAAGAGATTCATGGCGATCGTCATTTTGCTGATGATCAGGCGATTGTGTGTGGTATTGGTCGTTTGGATGGTCAGCCTGTTGCTGTGATTGGTCATCAGAAAGGTCGTGAAGTCAAAGAGAAGGTTCGTCGCAACTTTGGTATGCCTCGTCCAGAAGGTTACCGTAAAGCACTCCGTGTGATGGAGATGGCAGAGCGATTCAACATGCCGATTCTTACCTTTATCGATACTCCAGGAGCCTACCCAGGCATCGATGCTGAAGAGCGTGGTCAATCCGAAGCGATTGCATTCAACCTTGCGAAAATGTCTAAGTTGAAGACGCCTATTATCGCAACAGTGATTGGTGAAGGGGGTTCTGGTGGTGCATTGGCTATCGGTATCTGCGATGAGCTACTAATGCTTCAGTACTCAACTTACTCAGTCATCTCTCCAGAAGGCTGTGCTTCAATTCTATGGAAAAGCGCAGAGCGTGCTTCAGACGCAGCTAAAGCGATGGGTATCACGTCTGAGCGTCTCCACGAACTGGGTCTGGTTGATCAGATTGTTGCTGAACCGCTGGGTGGTGCGCACCGTGATCCCGCGTTGATGGCCGCTAGTCTTAAGCAGCAGTTGCAAGCCTCACTGAAAAAACTGACTGGCCTAGCTGATCAAGAGTTGCTGGATCAACGTTATCAGCGAATTCTCTCTTACGGCGCCATTGGTCGTTAATGAGCAATAAAACAGCCGCAGATATTCGAGAGAGTCTGCGGCTTTTTTTTCTACAACATCCCCATATTGAGCATTGGGTCGTTGCCTACAGCGGCGGTCTAGACTCAAGTCTGCTTCTTAAGCTCTGCTCTGACATACTCCCTCCTGATCGCTTGTCAGCACTGCATGTTAATCATCAGCTGCAAAGCGGCTCTGATAGCTGGGAGCGATTTTGTGCTGAATCAGCATCCGAATGGGGTGTCTCTTTTGAATCAGAAAAAGTGACCTGTGACTCCTCGTCTGAAGAGAGCGCAAGGCAGGCGCGTTACTCTACATTTAACAAGCGTTTAAAGCCCAAAGAGGCTTTGCTGCTAGCCCACCACCAAGATGATCAAGCCGAAACGGTCCTCTTTAACCTCTTTAGAGGCTCAGGTGTTAATGGGCTTTCGGGAATTGCTTCAAATAGGAGAGTTGGGGAAGGAGAACTTTTCAGACCGCTTCTGAATACGACAAAGTCTGATATCGAGTCAGCGGCCAAAGAGTTGCAGATTGCTTGGGTGGATGATCCCAGTAATCTCGATACAAGCTTTACCAGAAACTGGATTCGTAGAGATTTGTCGGTTGTTTTGAGCGCTCAATGGCCTGACTGGAAATCTACGCTGGCTAAAACAGCGTCACGCTTGAGCGAAGCGAGTCAATTGCATGAAGCGCTGGCGCAGATGGATCTTGAACGTTGTCAGCTAGAGGAGGGGGTTCTCTCCTTAGCACTCCTGTTGCAGCTCTCACTGGCACGTAAGAAAAATCTTCTCTATCACTGGTTAAGTTCTGCTGGCCAGAGGGTAGGCTCGGAGAAACAGCTGGAATCGATTGCAAAGCTGGATGTTAAGGCAAAGGGTGAGTGGCAATTTTCCACAGTGATTTTGCGCGCCTATGATGAGAAGTTATTTTTATCACCTGATATTGAACGTCAACCCTGTGAGTCCATTGAGTGGGTGGTCTCTGATGAGACAGTGACATTTGGTCCTGGTCAGTTGAGCGCCATTAGATCTGAGGCTGGTCTGCCGGTAGATATGAAACTAACTCTTCGAGCTCGAGAGCCAGGTGAGTCTGTTTACATTGAGTCTCGCGGGGGGCATGTCAGTATTAAAAAACTGATGAATGAGCATCGAATCCCGCCTTGGTTAAGAGAGTGTTGGCCAATTGTCTGTTCATCGGGTCAGGTGGTGGCGATTCCTGAAATATGGCTGGATGAAAAAGTCTGCGTTAAAGACGGATTTTTACTAAATTGGGTCGTTTGATGTTTGTTACCAAAGCGCTCTTTTGGTAGACTGATTTCCCATCTTGAGTTCGCTAGAACTCCCTACAAACTCTATCTGACAGGTTCTGCATGACGCGCTATATTTTCGTCACCGGTGGTGTTGTTTCCTCATTGGGCAAAGGCATTGCTTCGGCCTCTCTCGCGGCAATTTTGGAAGCGCGTGGTCTTAAAGTCACCATGCTTAAGCTCGATCCATACATTAACGTGGATCCGGGTACCATGAGTCCGTTTCAGCATGGTGAGGTATTTGTCACCGAAGATGGTGCTGAAACCGATTTGGACCTTGGCCACTACGAGCGTTTTATTCGTACGACCATGGGCAAGCGAAACAACTTTACGACAGGCCGTGTTTATCAACACGTTCTTCGTAAAGAGCGCCGTGGTGATTACCTAGGCGGAACTGTTCAGGTTATTCCTCACATCACTGATGAGATTAAGCGCCGCGTTATCGAAGGTGCAGGTGATGCTGATATCGCTCTCTGTGAGATTGGCGGTACCGTTGGTGATATTGAGTCCTTGCCGTTCTTGGAAGCTGTTCGTCAGCTGAAAGTGGAGCTGGGCTCAAACCGCGCTATGTTCATGCACCTCACACTTGTACCTTATATTGCTACGGCCGGTGAGATTAAAACTAAACCTTCACAGCACTCCGTGAAAGAGCTGCGCTCTATCGGTATTCAGCCTGATATTCTGGTATGCCGCTCTGATTTTGCGCTGCCTGAATCACAAGCTAAAAAACTCTCTATGTTTACCAACGTAGAAGAGCGCGCTGTTATTTCATTGCCTGATGCAAATACCATCTACAAAATTCCTGCGATGCTTGAAGCACAAGGCTTGGATCAGATCGTTGTTGAACGATTCAACTTGGATTGCCCTAAGGCTGATCTAGGTGAATGGAATGCGGTAGCTGATGCGTTTTTGAATCCAGAGGGTGAAGTGACCATCGCGATGGTCGGTAAATACATGGAGCTTCTGGATGCCTACAAGTCTCTTATCGAAGCGATTTCACACGCAGGCATCTCACATCGTAAGAAAGTAAAAATTGAATACATCGATTCTGAACGTGTTGAGCGTGAAGGGGTTGAGATCCTTAAGGACTTCAGCGCGATTCTAGTACCTGGTGGATTTGGTGAGCGTGGTGTTGAGGGCAAGATCGAGGCGGTACGTTACGCTCGTGAAAACAAAGTCCCTTACCTAGGTATCTGTCTAGGCATGCAGGTTGCTGTTATTGAGTATGCACGTAACGTTGCTGGCTTGGCGGGTGCAACCTCGTCGGAGTTCAACACAGAAGCTGAACACCCTGTTATCGGTTTGATTACTGAGTGGACCGATCACACCGGTGAAGTTGAACAGCGTACTGATGATTCAGATCTAGGTGGCACTATGCGCCTAGGTGCTCAGTTATGTCATCTTAAAGCGGGCACGCATGTTTCTGAAGCCTATGGTTCAACTGAAGTTGTTGAACGTCACCGCCATCGTTATGAAGTGAACAATAATTACGTTGCCCAGCTAGAAGCTGCCGGACTTGTTATCTCAGGTCGTTCAACGGATGGTGAGTTAGTCGAGGTTGTGGAGGCACCAGATCATCCGTGGTTTGTGGCTTGTCAGTTCCACCCAGAGTTCACCTCTACGCCACGTGATGGACACGGTCTATTTAAAGGATTTATTGGCGCTGCGCTTGAGTACCAAGCGAACAGCTAATTAGGAGTTAGGGAAATGACTACAATTGCAAACATCAAAGCTCGTGAAGTATTGGATTCACGTGGTAACCCAACGGTTGAAGCGGACGTTGTTCTTGAGAACGGCATCATGGGGTCTGCTTGTGCGCCATCGGGTGCATCAACTGGTTCACGTGAAGCACTAGAGCTACGTGATGGTGATAAATCTCGCTACCTAGGCAAAGGCGTGCTTAAAGCTGTCGCTGCCGTGAACGGCGAAATCAAAGATGCCCTTGTTGGTATGGATGTGACTGATCAACGCGCTCTGGATAACAAGATGCTTGAGCTTGACGGTACTGAGAATAAGAGCAAATTTGGTGCGAACGCCATTCTTGCTGTTTCACTTGCTGCTGCTAAAGCGGCTGCGCAAGCTAAAAACATTCCACTTTACCAACACATCGCAGAGATCAATGGTACTCCAGGTCGCTACTCTATGCCTGTGCCAATGATGAATATCTTGAACGGTGGTGAGCACGCGGATAACAACGTTGATATCCAAGAGTTCATGGTGCAGCCGGTTGGCGTATCAAGTTTTGCCGAAGCACTTCGTTGCGGTGCTGAAATTTTCCACGCGTTAAAAGCGGTGCTTAAAGCTAAAGGCCTTAATACAGCGGTTGGTGACGAAGGTGGTTTTGCGCCAAACCTTGCGTCTAACGAAGAGGCTCTGGTTGTTATTAAAGAGGCGATCGCTAACGCAGGTTACGAGTTAGGTAAAGATGTTACTCTGGCTCTAGACTGTGCATCGTCTGAGTTCTATAAAGAGGGTATGTACGATCTTGCGGGTGAAGGTAAGAAGTTTGATTCAGAAGGATTCGGTGACTACCTTAAAGCATTGACTGAAAACTACCCAATTGTCTCTATTGAAGATGGCATGGATGAGTCTGATTGGGATGGTTGGGCGAGCCTGACAAGCAAGATCGGCAATAAGGTTCAGCTAGTTGGTGACGATCTATTCGTAACCAACACTAAGATTCTATCTCGTGGTATCGAACAGAGCATCGGTAACTCGATCTTGATTAAGTTCAACCAGATCGGTTCACTGTCTGAAACCTTGGATGCGATTAAAATGGCTCAGGATGCTGGCTTCACGGCAGTTATCTCACACCGTTCTGGCGAAACTGAAGATACAACCATTGCTGACCTTGCAGTGGGAACAGCCGCTGGGCAAATTAAGACCGGTTCACTTTGTCGCTCGGACCGTGTTGCTAAGTACAACCGCCTCATTCGTATCGAAGAGGAGTTGGGTGCTGCAGCAGCATACCGAGGCCTAGTTGAGATTAAAGGCCAGGGTTAATAGAAACATGATATAAAAGGGCCTTAGGCCCTTTTTTTGTGGAGAAAAACAGCTTGCGTTGGTTTTGGTTAATTCTGCTCCTAATGGCAGTGGCGCTTCAGTATCGACTCTGGTTCGGAGAGCCAAGCTTGCCTCAAATTTGGCAGGTACAGAGCGATATTGAAGAGCAGCGCAAGATTAACCAGAGGCTGTTGGAGCGAAACTCAGAGCTGGAAGCTGAAGTGCAAGATCTAAAACGCGGCTTGTCAGCACTCGAAGAGAGAGCCCGATCTGAAATGGGAATGATCGGTAAAGAGGAGACTTTTTATCAGGTGGTTAAGCCTTTGACACCATCGGAGATGGATAGTGACTGAATTTGTTGTAGAGCCTTTCAGCTATGTGAACGGCCAACCCGATGTGAAGGCACAGCTTCGTTCTGCACCAGAGGATTTTCGTGTTGTTGAAGATTTGGGGTATGAACCAGAGGGTGAAGGCGAACATCACTACCTATACATTCAGAAACGCGGTGAAAACACCGATTGGGTGGCGCGTCAGCTAGCTAACTTCTGCCAGGTCAGCCCCAGAGATGTGGCCTACGCAGGTAAAAAAGATCGCCATGCCGTAACTGAGCAGTGGTTCAGTGTCCATCTGCCCGGATCTCGACGTGTGCTTAACTGGGCGTTATTCGGTGGTGATACGATCAATGTTCTCAAGTCGAGTAAACATCGTCGCAAGATTAAACTCGGTCATCTTAAGGGTAACCGATTTGAGATTACCCTCAGAGAGGTCTCTGATGTAAATCGACTTCTGCATAAAGCGACGTCTCTTGAATCAGGGGTTCCTAACTACTTTGGTGAGCAGCGATTTGGTCAGTCGTTCGGTAATCTTCACTCAGGATTGGCTATCCTGTCGGGTGAGTTGGTTGAACGTCAGCGCAACAAACGCAGCATGTACATTTCGGCACTGCGTTCCTATCTATTCAATCGAGTGATCTCCACTCGTATAGATCAAGGCACCTGGGATAGCCCTCTCGATGGGGATGTCTTGATCGAAGACTTCACGCAAAAAGTTCATCGTTACGACGCTAATGATCCTGATCAAAAAGCCCGTTTCGATCAGTGCGATCTGCATTTGACTGCGCCGATGTGGGGTAAAGGCGAATTATACTCCCTGGATAAGGCTCAGATGATAGAAAAGTCGGTCGTCGCGGGGTATCCTCAAATATCTGAGGGGTTGGAAACGCTTGGGCTTAGACAAGAGCGTCGCAGTATGCGATTGGTCCCAAGAGATTTGCATGTGGAAGTGCTAGAAGAGCAGGTCGTAAAACTCAGTTTCTCTCTTCCATCAGGCTCGTTTGCCACGAGTGTTTTGCGTGAGCTGTGTGTCTGGTAACCCTTTCCACTTAGGATTGAGCCAATAATAGATAAGAGATAACTAGATGCATATTTTGGTTTCCAATGATGATGGTGTTTACGCACCGGGGTTGCGGGTTCTTGCTGAACGTCTAAAAGAGGCAGGTCACCGCTGTACGGTTGTAGCACCTGATCGTAATAGAAGCGGTGCTAGTAACTCGTTAACCTTGGATCGTCCTCTTGATGCAATTGTGCATAGTAGTGGTTATTTTGGAGTCGATGGAACGCCAACCGATTGTGTGCATTTAGGGGTTTCTGGGATTTTCTCAGATGGTGATATCCCTGATATCGTCGTTTCCGGTATCAATGCGGGTGCAAACTTGGGTGACGATATTGTCTATTCAGGTACCGTGGCTGCGGCAACCGAAGGTCGTCATTTGACACTACCACCTATAGCAGTATCGACCTGCAATTTTCACCCTAAACACTATGAAACGGCCGCACAGGTAGTGGCTGATCTGGTCGCGAATATTGAATCCTTGAAGGTTGCACCGAGAACCGTCATTAATGTGAATGTTCCTGATCTCCCTATGGATCAATTAAAGGGTGTGCAAATTACCCGTTTGGGCCACCGCAGTGCTGGCGAACCGCCACTACCTACTCAAGACCCACGAGGTCGAACTCGCTATTGGATTGCCGCCGTCGGTGAAGCCAAAGATCGTGTTGAAGGTACCGATTTCTATGCGGTTGAAAATGGCTATGTTGCGGTCACCCCTCTGCAGCTGGATATGACTCGCTACTCTGATCTTGATCAGGTGGCTGATTGGTTGGAGCAGTAATAGTGTCCCAACAGCTTTTACGTGAAGGGATCGGAATGACTTCACGCCGAACAAGAGAGAGGCTTCTCAATCGCTTGCAGGATCAAGGGATCACCGATAAAGCGGTATTAGAGACGATCGTTGAAACGCCCCGTCATCTCTTCATTGATGAAGCGCTATCGCATAAAGCCTATGAAGACACCGCGCTGCCAATTGGATATAACCAAACCATCTCTCAACCCTACACTGTCGCTAGAATGAGCGAGTTGCTGTTGGAGTTTGGTGCTAAAGATAAGGTGTTAGAAGTTGGCACGGGATCTGGCTATCAGACAGCAGTTCTTGCTCAGCTCTGTCAGCAGGTTTTCAGTGTAGAAAGAATTCTTCCGTTACAAGAGCGAGCTGCATCTGTACTGGGCTACTTGGGATTGAGTAATGTCTCTCTTTTTCACACTGATGGTGGAATGGGGCTCGAGCATGAGGCACCGTTTGATGCCATTATGGTAACGGCAGCCCCCTCAGTTATTCCCGAATCTTTGAAGAAGCAATTGAAGGTGGGTGGCGTTTTAGTGGCCCCTGTTGGAGATGAAGAGCAAAAACTGGTTCGCATTTTGCGACGCAGTGATTCGCATTTTGAGACCAAAGTGATAGAGCCGGTTAAGTTTGTTCCTCTACTCAATGGGTTGGTAAGTTAATAGACAATGGATCATTTAAATAAGCAGCGCACAGCGTTTCAATATTTTAAGTTGTTATTGAAAGGGATGTTGATGGGTGCGGCTGATGCTGTTCCTGGTGTTTCAGGTGGAACTATTGCCTTCATTACCGGTATCTATGAAGAGCTCATTCACTCGATTCGTCGCTTCGATTTGAAAGCACTGAATGTTCTTTTTAAGAAAGGCTTAGTGGCTGCCTGGAAACAGGTTAACGGAACCTTCTTGTTGGTCCTTGTAGCCGGTATCGCGCTCAGTATCATCTTATTGGCGAAGACGGTTCTGTTTCTCCTAGACGAGTACCCGGTTCTGTTGTGGTCGTTCTTCTTTGGTTTGATTCTTGCGTCAACATGGAGTGTGGCTCGTCATGTTGCAGGTTGGTGCGCCAATCGGATGTCCGTCTTTGTTCTTGGCGCGGTGTTGGCCTATTTGTTGACCTCCATGTCGCCCAGTAGTGTGCCTGATTCGGCGCTGATGGTCTTTTTTGCAGGGATGATTGCCATCTGTGCCATGATTCTTCCAGGTATCTCAGGTAGCTTTATTCTGCTTCTATTAGGGATGTATACGACCATTCTGACAGCGATTAAAGAGTTTGATTTTGCTGTTATCGCACTGTTTGCCGCTGGTGCGGCCTCTGGTTTATTGGCGTTTTCTCGAGTATTGAGTTGGGCTTTCAATCATTATCGCTCAATGACTTTAGCGCTGTTGTCAGGTTTTTTGCTGGGTTCACTCAATAAGGTGTGGCCATGGAAGTACACACTCTCTTACACCATCAACTCTAAAGGGCATCAGGTGCCGCTCGTGGAGCAGAATGTTACCCCAACAGCCTTTACAGATCTTACGGGTGAACCATCTCAATTAGTGTTGGCCATTCTATTGATGCTGTTTGGCTTAGCGGTTGTTCTGTTAATCGATAGACTGCCATCGAGAGGCTAACTGTTTGCGGCTCACTGCTTTACTTGCATTTGCGCTACTTCTCTCTGCTTGCAGCACAGGGTATGCCCCAGTTTCAGATCAGTCACTAGGTCTTCAGCGACCCACCATCGGTGCGGGTGAGTATCGTGTTCGATCGGGTGATACTTTGATTGGTATCGCCTTTAAATTAGGGATCGATCACAGAAGATTGGCCGCAATCAATGGCATTAAAGATAAAGATCTAATATACGCCGGCCAGGTTTTAAAAACTCAAGGCAGCCCTGTTGCTACTCCTTCAAAGCCCCCCTCTAGAGCGGTTGCTAAGCAATCAGTCAACAAAACCCCATCACCTAAAAAGAGAGTTGCGCCAGTCGTGACAAATTTTTCTTGGGGTTGGCCACATTCTGGCAAGATTCTTGCTAGGTATTCAGCTAAAGAGGGTGGCAATAAAGGTTTGGATATCTCTGGCAAACTGGGTGATGCAGTTAAAGCAGCAGCACCTGGGCAGGTGGTATATGCCGGCAGCGGTTTGCTAGGATACGGAAATCTTGTCATTATCAGTCATAGCCAAGAGTTTTTGAGTGCCTATGCGCACAACAGTAAAATTCTGGTTAAAGAGAATCAGCAGGTAAAAGCGGGGCAAGTGATTGCTGAGCTTGGAAGCAGCGGAGCAACGGTTCCCATGCTTCACTTTGAGATTCGAAAAGACGGTAAGCCGGTTGATCCGTTGCGCTATCTACCCAAACGATAGCCCGAACGTTTCAACAAGCCCTCACCCAATAGCTTGATGAAGTGAGTGCAGTATGAATTCAGACAGCAAGATTGAGTTCAATGATGAGTTGTCAGATGATTTAGATCTTTTAGATGGCGAACAGAATAATAATCAAAATGAGCATGAGACAGTCGTCGACTCTCGTCGTGGTAAAGACGGTGTCGCTCATGAAGATTTAATCTCAGCAGTTCAGCTGGACTCGACCCAACTCTACCTCAATGAAATTGGTGCTGCCTCGCTGTTGACGCCCGATGAAGAGAAATCTTTGGGTAGAGCGATCCAACAAGAGGGGTGCATGAAATCCCGTGCGCGAATGATCGAGGCTAATCTGAGGTTGGTGGTTAACATTGCGCGTCGTTACCAAAATCGCGGCTTATCACTGATGGATCTCGTTGAAGAGGGTAATCTTGGACTTATTCGTGCAGTAGAAAAGTTTGACCCTGAAAAAGGCTTTCGTTTTTCCACCTATGCCACTTGGTGGATTCGCCAAGCGGTTGAACGTGGGGTCATGAACCAGACGCGAACCATACGTCTACCCATCCATATTCTTAAAGAGTTGAACAACTATCTTCGCGTTGCACGTGAGCTCTCTCTTACACTGGATCGTGAGCCGACCCCAGAAGATGTGGCTCGTCATCTAGATGAGCCTCTGGAGAATGTTGAAAAGATTATGCGGTTGAATCAACGCGTTGGGTCTTTGGATATTGTGGCAACAGAGGATGGTCGATCGCTAACGGAAGTCATTTCGGATGAAAATGTTAAGTCCCCCGATGACCATAACGCCGATGAAGACCTTCACAAGAATCTAGAATATTGGATAGGCACGCTTCCAGAAAAACATTGCGAGGTTATCTCTCGACGCTTCGGCTTGCGTGGTTTTGATGCTCAGACCCTGGAAATGGTGGGTAATGAAATCGGCCTGACTCGCGAAAGGGTACGACAGATTCAGGTGGAAGGACTCAAAAAGCTTAGAGCGATCTGTTTAGAGAATGGTCTTAACGTCGATTCGCTGTTTAGGCTGTAGCTAACGCTCTAGTAACGCTAGCTTGTCGGTTTTTCCATTCCACTCTTCAGCATCAGAGAGTGGTGCCTTCCGGTAACGGATGTTTGGCCACTGCTCACTCAGTTCGGCATTGAGTTTGTAGTAGATATCCTCCTGTGGGAGAAGGTCATCCTCATGTTTAATAGCTTGAGCAGGGCATTCAGGTTCGCACAGTGCGCAATCGATACACTCATCAGGATGTATCACTAAGAAATTGGGGCCTTCGTAAAAACAATCCACGGGGCACACATCGACACAATCCGTATACTTACACTTGATACAGTTTTCGGTCACGATAAACGTCATGTGTTACCTCCCATCAGCTTTCTATTGAGTATAGATTAAGCGGATCAGTATTTCTCAACTAACTGTTTGAGCTCATAGATTAGGTCCAATGCCTCTCTGGGTGTGAGTGAGTCAGGATCCAATGCTTTTAACTTTAAGTCGCTCTCAGATGGAATAGGAGCGATAAAGAGATCGTTTTGTTGTGGTGATGCCGCTCCAGCTGTTTTGAGGCTGGTTGAAGTAAGAGGTTGAGATTGGCTCCCCTCTTCGAGCTGAATCAGTTTTGATCGGGCACTTTGAATCACTGAGCGAGGTACACCTGCCAATTGAGCAACTTGCAGACCGTAACTCTGGCTTGCAGGCCCCTCTTGGACCTCATGCATAAAGACAATATGGTCGTTATGTTCAACAGCCGTTAAGTGCACATTGACGACGCCGTCAATAAGCTCTGATAGTTGTGTCAGTTCAAAATAGTGGGTTGCGAATAGCGTCAAAGCTTTACACTCTTTAGCTAAATACTCTGCTGCGGACCATGCAAGTGATAGGCCATCAAAGGTGCTTGTGCCTCTTCCTACCTCATCCATTAGAACTAAAGAGCGCTCTGTTGCGTTATGCAGTATGTTAGCCGTTTCGGTCATCTCAACCATGAAGGTAGAGCGTCCGCCCGCCAGGTCATCGGAGCTACCCATTCGAGTGAAGATTTGATCGACGATGCCAATTTCCGCGCTGCTGGCCGGAACAAAGGAGCCAATCTGAGCCATTAAGGTAATGATGGCTATTTGTCGCATATAGGTGGATTTACCACCCATATTTGGACCGGTCACCATCAGCATCTGTCGTTCTGAATTGAGTTCGGCATTGTTGGCGACAAAGGGCGTGTCTAACACCTGTTCAACAACAGGGTGGCGACCTTCAGTAATCCTTAAACTAGCCGAATTAATCAAAGCTGGGCAGCTGTATTCCAAAGTAGAGGCGCGTTCAGCGAGGTTGCGGAGCAAATCTAACTCTGCCAGTGCCTCGGCTGATGAACGAAGAGGAGTAAGCTGTTCGGCAAGTAGATCGAGCAGCTCATCATAGAGGGCTTTTTCGCGGGCCAATGCACGGCTTTTCGCGCTAAGTGCTTTATCCTCAAACTCTTTAAGTTCCGGTGTTATAAAACGCTCTGCGTTCTTAAGAGTCTGACGGCGTTGATACTCTACTGGAGGTTCAAACTGTTGGGCTTTACCGACCTCAATAAAGTAGCCGTGCACGCGATTGTAGCCAACCTTAAGTGTGGCGATGCCTGTGCGAACTCGTTCACGTTCCTCGAGGTCAATTAGATAGCTACCTGCGTTTTCACTCAGGCCCTGAAGCTCATCAAGCTCAGCATCGTAGCCACTGGCAATGACACCGCCTTCACGAATGACAACGGGAGGATTCACTTTAATAGCTCGGCTCAAAAGCGAGGCTAGATCCGGAAAGGAAGAGACAGCCTGTTTGAGGTGGATGAGTCGATTGCCTTCGCAATCTGTCAGTAATTCTTGGATGTCTGGTAGCGCATTCAGTGCCAATTTGAGACGCTCTAGATCCCTTGGTCGAGCTGAGCGCAGAGCAACACGTGACAGAATTCGCTCTATATCGCCAATTGAGCGCATGACATCGTCAAAGGCTTCAAAACGGAACTGATCCAGCATCCATTGGATGGCTTGCTGTCGTTCTTGTAGAGCAGTGATATTACGAAGGGGTCTGTGCAGCCATCGGCGCAGCATTCTGGCAGCCATAGGTGTCTTAGTTCTATCTAAAACAGAGACCAGGGTTTGCTCGCTACCACCATTGAGGTTGACATCGATCTCAAGATTTTTACGTGTAGCGGCGTCGATATGAACCGCCTCGTTACCCTTATCTACGATTAAACTGTTGATGTGGGGTAGAGCGCTTCGCTGAGTATCTTTAGCGTATTGCATTAAACAGCCAGCCGCCGCAACAGCAAGTGACATGCCATCACAGCCAAACCCCACTAGGTCTCGAGTTTTGAATTGCTCGTTTAGGATTCGATGTGCGGTCTCAATCTCAAACGCCCAAGGTGGCTGGCGCCTCAGGCCAAGACCACGAAGCGACTGGATCCACTCTTGCTCAGCAAGCTCATCTGAGAC
Organism: Marinobacterium sp. xm-d-564; assembly: GCF_013283345.1. Taxonomy (NCBI): domain Bacteria; kingdom Pseudomonadati; phylum Pseudomonadota; class Gammaproteobacteria; order Oceanospirillales; family Oceanospirillaceae; genus Marinobacterium; species Marinobacterium sp. xm-d-564. Next base: position 75,798 of record NZ_WBYO01000004.1, read on the forward strand.
AAGCAGCTCTGCAGGCTTTAGTCGCTCGATTTCGGAGTGTGCGAATGCTGAAGTGTCGAGTTCAGAGACATGAAAGCGACCTGCGCTAATGTCCAGTACTGCTAGGCCATATCGATTTTTATGTTCATAAATGGCGGCTAAAAGATTATCACGACGCTCCTCTAGAAACGCCTCGTCTGTCAATGTGCCAGGTGTGATGATTCGAGCAACTTGACGCTCAACCGGCCCCTTGCTGGTGGCTGGATCACCTACTTGCTCGCAGATGACAACGGACTCACCCAGTCTAACCAGCCTGGCGACGTAGCCCTCGGCTGAATGAAAAGGGACTCCGGCCATTGGAATGGGCTCACCGCCCGATTTGCCACGTGCAGTTAGCGAAATGTCCAACAGCTCGGCAGCTCGTTTAGCATCGTCGTAAAAAAGCTCATAAAAATCCCCCATGCGATAGAACAGAAATTCATGTGGGTGATCGGCTTTGATGCGTAAATACTGTTGCATCATTGGCGTGTGCTGGGAAAGATCTTGTGGACTATTGGACATAAAATTTACAATTATTAAAGCGAGCTAAAGATCAGATTCTACTTGAATCTGTTTGATTATCGAGTGACGAGAACAATAAATTTTAATGAAAGCTTTGACTGTGAAGAGTGATGAATAAGCAAATTGATCTGTTGGCTAAAAAGCTGATTGATGCACGATTAATGATGGCGACGGCAGAGTCTTGCACCGGCGGTGGTATTGCTCAGGCGCTCACTGATATATCGGGCTCATCACAGTGGTTTGATAGTGGTCTAGTTACCTACTCCAATGAAGCTAAGCAGCGTTTATTGGGTGTTCCAAACGAATTGATTGATCAGTGGGGTGCAGTAAGTGAGCCCGTTGCTAAGTCGATGGCTGAAGGGGCGGCAAATCAAGAGGGCGTGGATTTGGCGGTCGCTGTGACTGGTATAGCTGGTCCCACTGGTGGTAGTAAAGATAAGCCTGTCGGTACTGTATGGATTGCCTGGAAGATACCTAATAAACAGTCAGAAGCGCGCTGTTTTAAGTTCGATGGAGATCGTTCCGTAATTCGGCAGGCGACCATAAGTGCAGCTATTACGGGGCTCTTAGAGCGTTTGTGAAATTATTTTCGTATTCCTGTTTGACATATTTTTTACCTGTGCTTTAATACTGGTTATTAATACAGTAGTTAGCCAGTAGACAGCTCAAGGAATTTCTCATGGATCAGAATCGTAAGAAAGCATTAGACGCAGCACTCTCACAAATAGAACGACAGTTCGGTAAAGGCGCAGTCATGCGCATGGGTGAGCAGCCTCGTGAGGCTATCCCTGCAGTTTCAACTGGCTCACTAGGATTGGATATTGCCCTAGGTATAGGCGGTCTTCCTTACGGACGTGTTGTAGAGATCTACGGTCCAGAGTCCTCTGGTAAAACAACACTAACCCTGCAAGTGATAGCTGAAGCTCAAAAGCAGGGTAAAACTTGTGCATTCGTGGATGCTGAACACGCTTTAGATCCGATTTATGCTGAGAAACTTGGTGTTGATGTCGACTCGCTTCTTGTTTCTCAGCCGGACACAGGTGAACAAGCACTTGAAATTACCGACATGCTAACTCGCTCGGGCGCTGTTGATGTGATCATTGTCGATTCGGTTGCTGCATTGACGCCTAAAGCTGAAATCGAAGGTGATATGGGTGATTCGCACGTCGGTTTGCAAGCACGCTTGATGTCTCAAGCACTTCGTAAACTGACGGGTACCGTTAAACAGTCAGGTTGTTTGCTAGTCTTCATCAACCAGATTCGAATGAAAATCGGTGTCATGTTTGGTAACCCTGAAACGACTACGGGTGGTAATGCGCTTAAGTTTTACTCTTCAGTTCGTTTGGATATTCGCCGAACTGGTGCGGTAAAGCAGGGTGATGAGATTATCGGTAACGAGACTCGTGTAAAAGTTGTTAAAAACAAAGTTGCTCCGCCATTCCGCCAAGCAGAATTCCAGATTATGTACGGCAAAGGTATCTATCACATGGGCGAAGTAATCGACCTAGGTGTGCAGCAAAAGCTGATTGATAAGAGTGGTGCTTGGTACGCATACAATGGCGATAAGATCGGGCAGGGTAAAGCGAATGCAGCCAAGTTCCTGGAAGAAAATCCAGAGATCGCTAACGAAATTGAGTCACAAATTCGTAAAGAGTTGCTATCTGTACCAGCCAAGCCTGAAAAAGGTGATGAAGGTTCTGAAACTAATGCAGAGTTAGAATTTTAATCACAGAATAGAGGGGCTTCGGCCCCTTTTTTATTTCTATGCAAAAACGACAAAAGAGACCTATAGAAACAGAATCCGAGCTAAGGTCCTTTGCCTTCAGTTATTTGGCTAGGCAAGAGTATTCGCAGAGTCAATTACGTGAGCGTCTTGCAAAAAGATGTGAAAAACCTGAACTCATAGAGAGGGTGTTAACTTACCTTGTTGAAGAGGGGTATCAATCTGATAGCCGCTTTGCAGAGAGCTACATTCGAGTGAAATCCGATCAGGGGCAAGGTGGTAAGAAAATAGCTTTCGATCTGAGTCGTAAAGGAATTTCTAAGCAATTAATCGAAGAGTTATTAGATAGTCGCAAAGACGATCCCAAGCAGGTCGCGCTTGAGTATCTAAAACGCAAATTTGGTGAAGAGCCTCCTGAAGATATGAAAGTGAAAGCAAAATGGTTTAGACATATGGCTGGACGTGGTTTCAACTATGGTGAAATCGAATACGCATTTCGTTATCAAAATAGTGATCCCGATTACGACTAATCACCGTTAATTTGGTCAATTCCCCCGCACTACCCCCTACGAGTTTCACTCTAGTTTGTATATACTTAGCCGCTATTTTGCCAAGGTTGTACCTGTATCAATTTAGGTACGGCTATTTTGGTGTCAATTTAAGATGATAGAGACTCGGCTGATTCTATGAAAAAGATGACCAGTGCTGAAATTCGAAACGCATTTCTGGACTATTTTGCTAGTCAGGGACATGAGGTGGTTTCTTCAAGCCCACTGATCCCTGGCAACGATGCCACACTGCTTTTCACCAACGCAGGTATGGTTCAGTTTAAAGACGTATTCCTGGGTAGCGATAAACGCAACTACTCTCGAGCAACAACCTCGCAACGTTGTGTTCGTGCCGGTGGTAAACACAATGACCTAGAGAACGTAGGCTACACTGCTCGTCACCACACTTTCTTTGAAATGTTGGGTAACTTCAGCTTTGGCGATTACTTTAAAGAAGATGCCATTCTATTTGCTTGGACCTTCTTAACGGAAACCTTGGGTCTTCCAAAAGAGCGTCTATGGGTAACCGTTCACCACAGTGATGATGAGGCAGAACGTATCTGGAAAGAGACCATGGGTATCGACCCAGAGCGTTTCTCTAAGCTTGATGAAGATAACTTCTGGGCGATGGGTGATACAGGTCCTTGTGGTCCATGTACAGAGATTTTCTTCGATCATGGTCCTGATGTTTGGGGTGGCCCACCAGGAAGCCCAGAGGAAGATGGGGATCGATACATCGAGATCTGGAACGTTGTCTTTATGCAGTACAACCGTTCTGCTGATGGTGAAATGACACCGCTAGAGCGCCCTTCAATTGATACCGGTATGGGTCTTGAACGTATTGCTGCCGTTATGCAGGGCGTTCATTCGAACTACGAAATTGATCTGTTCCAAAACCTACTTGCAGCGACAGCTGAAGTAATTGGTACCAAGGATCGCGATAACAAATCACTTCGCGTAATCGCTGACCATATCCGTTCATGTTCATTCTTAATCACTGATGGCGTGACGCCTTCAAACGAAGGGCGTGGCTATGTTCTTCGTCGTATTATGCGCCGCGCCATTCGTCACGGTAATAAACTCGGTGCTCAAGGAACCTTCTTCTACAAATTGGTTGCGCCCCTAGTTAAAGAGATGGGCGAAGCCTATCCTGAGCTTGCAAAAATGCAGGAACAGGTTGAGCGAGTGCTTCTTAAAGAGGAGGAGCAGTTTGCTCGTACCCTAGACAAAGGACTGGCACTTCTTGAAGAGGAGATTGCAAATCTTCAGGGTACGGTCGTTCCTGGCTCAGCAGTATTCAAACTCTATGACACTTATGGTTTCCCGGTTGACTTGACCGCCGACGTTGCGCGCGAGCGTGAACTGACCATTGACATGGAAGGCTTTGAAGCAGCAATGGCTGATCAGCGTGAGCGCGCTCGTGCATCAGGATCTTTCAATGTGGATTACAACGATAAGCTAGAGATCGATGGCGTTACCGAGTTCTCTGGTTATGAGCTTCTGGAAGATCGTGTTGAGATTGAAGCGATCTTCAAAGAGGGCGAATCAGTCACAGAGCTATCTGCTGGAGAGTCCGGTCTTGTGGTTATGACTCGTACACCTTTCTACGCTGAATCGGGTGGTCAGGTCGGTGATACTGGTCAGCTGGTTTGGGATCGCGGTACGTTTGATGTGGCAAACTGTACAAAAGAGGGTAAGAGCCATGTCCATCACGGCTCTGTGACTGAGGGCGTTTTAAAGGTCGGAGACCAAGTTAACGCACTGGTTAACAAAGCTCGTCGTCAAGCTGCGGCTCTTAACCACTCAGCTACGCACCTTTTACATGAAGCGCTTCGTCGCGTGCTCGGAGAGCATGTGCAGCAGAAAGGCTCGCTGTGTAATGATGAACGTCTCCGTTTTGACTTCTCACACTTTGAAGCGGTTACTGACGAAGAGCTCAAAACCGTTGAACAGATGGTCAATGAACAGATTCGTGCAAATACGTCAGTAGAAACCGAAATCATGGCGATTGATGCTGCGAAGGAGCGCGGAGCTCAAGCCCTATTTGGTGAAAAGTACGATGATGAAGTACGTGTTCTATCCATGGGTGGCGACTTCTCAGTAGAGCTTTGTGGTGGTACTCATGCTTCTCGTACGGGTGATATCGGTATGATGAAGATTGTCTCTGAGTCGGGTATTGCATCAGGCGTGCGTCGTATCGAGGCGATTACCGGTCTTGCTGCTCTCAACTGGTTTGAAGAGAGTGAGTCACTACTGGGTGAACTCGGCGTAATGGTTAAAGGTTCTCGAGATTCACTGCTAGAGAAATTCCAAGCATTGAACGAACGTAGCCGTTCCCTTGAGAAAGAGATTGAACGATTGAATGCAAAACTGGCGGCTGCCCAGAGTGGTGAGCTGCTCTCGTCGGCGGTTGAGATCAACGGTATCAAGGTTTTGGCAACAGAAGTTCAAGGTGTTGACCCTAAATCACTTCGCGACATGCTGGATCAGCTTAAGAATAAGTTGGGTAGCGGTGTGGTTGTGCTTGCAGCACACGATGGTGAAAAGGTTAGCCTTGTCGCGGGTGTGACGAAAGATCTTACTGGTCAAGTAAAAGCGGGTGATCTGATTCGTGAGCTTGCCACTCAACTTGGCGGTAAAGGCGGTGGTCGACCCGATATGGCTCAGGGCGGTGGCACCGATATAGCGGCTCTTCCTCAGGCGATTGCTGCGGTACCGGAATTAGTTAGAGCTGCACTTTAATCGTGCAGCGTTAATTGGAAATAGAGATAGATGGCTTTATTTGTACAAAAATATGGCGGTACCTCAGTAGGTTCAGTAGAGCGTATTGAAGCAGTCGCTGACAAAGTAAAACGATTTAAGGATCAGGGTCACGACATTGTCGTGGTTGTCTCTGCAATGAGCGGTGAGACCAATCGTCTTATCGGTCTTGCTAAAGATATCACTGATAATCCAGATCCACGTGAATACGATGTTTTGGTATCAACGGGTGAGCAGGTGACGATTTCACTGCTCTCTATGGCTCTGAAAAAGCGTGGTCTAGGTGCGAAGTCTTACACTGGCGGTCAGGTTCGTATCCATACTGATAGCTCACACACCAAAGCGCGTATCCAAAGCATCGATACCAGCAAAATGCGTTCAGATCTTGATGAAGGTAACGTCATAGTTGTAGCCGGCTTCCAGGGCATGGATGATGACGGCAATATCACGACCCTAGGTCGCGGTGGTTCTGATACAACGGGTGTTGCTCTGGCGGCTGCTTTAAAAGCTGATGAGTGTCAGATCTATACGGATGTCGACGGCGTCTACACGACAGACCCGCGCGTGGTAGAAGGTGCCCGTCGTCTCGATAAAATCACCTTTGAAGAGATGCTAGAGATGGCCAGTCTCGGTTCAAAGGTTTTGCAGATTCGCTCGGTTGAATTTGCAGGTAAATACAATGTTCCATTACGTGTATTGTCTAGCTTCCAAGATGGTGGCGGTACACTTATTACTACAGAGGAAACTGATAGCGTGGAAAATCCAATTATTTCAGGCATCGCGTTTAACCGTGACGAAGCAAAACTGACGGTGTTGGGTGTGCCTGACCTTCCAGGTATTGCATCACGTATCCTAGGTCCTGTCTCGTCTGCCAATATCGAAGTAGATATGATCGTTCAAAACGTAGCAGCCGATCAGACTACCGACTTTACATTCACAGTACACCGTAATGATTACGATAAAGCCTTGGTTATCCTTGAAGAGACGGCTAACGAGCTAGGTGCGCGTGAAGTGAAAGGCGACAATAAGATTGCTAAAGTCTCTATCGTGGGTGTGGGTATGCGTTCTCACGCAGGCGTTGCAAGCAATATGTTCACAACCCTGGCTAAAGAGAATATCAATATTCAGATGATCTCAACTTCCGAGATCAAGGTCTCTGTAGTAATCTCAGAGAAGTATATGGAGCTAGCGGTTCGTGCACTGCACAGTGCGTTTGAACTCGATCAAGCAGACAGCGTCGCTGAATAATCGCTATCTAGCATAATTGGATTCGCACATGGCGATCACTTGGTCGCCTATCTTAAATGGATTTAGGAGAAGCTGATGCTAATACTGACAAGGCGAGTTGGTGAAACTCTAATGATTGGTGACAATATCAGTGTCACTGTTCTTGGTGTCAAAGGTAATCAGGTGCGAATCGGTGTGAATGCACCAAAAGATGTTTCCATTCATCGTGAAGAGATCTACCAAAGGATCTTGGATGAAAAAGAGCAGGAAAATAGCGGAAAGTCGTAAGTTTTTCCCTTTTAGGGTTTAACTTTAGTCACCTCTCTTGTACTATACGCGCCGTTGATCAGGAGCGGTGGCCGAGTGGCTGAAGGCGCACCCCTGCTAAGGGTGTATACGTTTACGCGTATCGAGGGTTCGAATCCCTCTCGCTCCGCCATCAAGATTAAGCGCCCGTAGCTCAGCTGGATAGAGTACCTGGCTACGAACCAGGCGGTCGCACGTTCGAATCGTGCCGGGCGCGCCAATCTTGAGTTTTCACTTCTTTAGTGTTTTCATCGACCAACATCTGAAATAAGCGCCCGTAGCTCAGCTGGATAGAGTACCTGGCTACGAACCAGGCGGTCGCACGTTCGAATCGTGCCGGGCGCGCCATTTCAGAATCACGCAATACTTCAGCGCCCGTAGCTCAGCTGGATAGAGTACCTGGCTACGAACCAGGCGGTCGCACGTTCGAATCGTGCCGGGCGCGCCATATTCAAAAGAAATGCCACCTTTATGGTGGCATTTTTTTTGATCTGGACTTGTCCAGCCGAGTCAGCGTGCTCGTTCGACTGAAGCGCAGGGCACCATCTCCACTACCCACCTTAAAACAAATTGAGACTTTCTCATTCTTTAGTCGCAATGAAAGTCATTCCGAAACTAACACTTATACGCCGTTACAGAGTGCGTAAATACTGCAGCTTCATTCGTAAGTTGACTGGTAAGTTAAAAAAACGACCTTTTTTGTAAATTCACTACATACAAAGTGGGCTTGATATGGCTGCGGGGCTATGGGATAACTGTTCCCTATGCTGTTGGGTAGGGGTTACTTTGCGCATAGATCCAAGGATTATGCCAAGCCCTTTGAATTATTTTTATTGGAGTAGAGTAGATGAATAGTCTGATATCAGAAGGCCTCAACCTTATGGTCTATGGTATGGGGTTCGTTTTCGTATTCCTTACGCTGCTGGTCATTGTCACTACATTGATGTCTAAGCTGGTAAACAAGTTTTTGCCAGAACCGATTGTAGAGCCAAAAGCCAAAGCGTCTGCGCCTCAAGCTGCAGGCAACAATGATGAGTTGTTGGCTGTATTGTCGGCAGCGGTTCATAAATACCGTAAGTAATTTTAGGCACTGCCTTTTAACAAGAGAGAACTTAAGTTTATGTCTGATGCAAATAAGCCTCTTGGTATCACGGATGTAGTTTTACGTGATGCGCACCAATCATTGTTTGCGACTCGTCTTCGCCTCGATGACATGCTTCCTATTGCTGAGAAGCTAGATAAGATTGGCTACTGGTCGCTAGAGAGTTGGGGTGGTGCCACTTTTGACTCATGTATTCGTTATCTAGGTGAAGATCCTTGGGATCGTATTCGCCAACTTAAAGCAGCAATGCCAAACACTCGCCAGCAGATGCTACTGCGCGGTCAAAACCTATTAGGTTACCGCCACTACGGTGATGATGTGGTCGAGCGTTTTGTTGAGCGTTCAGCAGAGAGCGGTATCGACGTATTCCGTATCTTCGATGCGATGAATGACCCTCGTAACCTTGAGAAAGCGATTGCGGCCGTTAAAGCGACTGGTAAGCACGCTCAGGGTACGATCTCTTACACTACTAGCCCAGTTCACACCATCGACATGTGGGTGGATTACGCTAAGACCCTTGAAGACATGGGTGCTGATTCAATCAACATCAAAGATATGTCAGGCATTTTGACCCCTTACGGTGCGTTTGATCTTGTATCTCGTCTGAAAGCTCAGACGGGGCTTGAAGTTCAGCTGCATGCTCACGCAACGGCAGGTCTGTCTGATATGACCATCCTGAAAGCGGTCGAAGCGGGCATTGATCGTGTTGATACAGCGATCTCTTCAATGTCGATGACCTACGGTCATACAGCAACAGAGTCTGTAGTAGCGGCTCTAGCAGGTACGGATCGTGATACCGGTCTAAACCTAGAAGCACTCGAAGAGATTGCAGCCTACTTCCGTGAAGTTCGTAAGAAGTACGCTAAATTTGAAGGCTCACTGCGTGGTACTGACAGCCGCATTCTAGTGGCTCAGGTTCCTGGTGGTATGTTGACCAACATGGAGAGTCAACTTAAAGAGCAGGGCGCAGCGGATAAGTTTGATGAAGTGTTGGCTGAGATCCCACGAGTACGTGAAGATCTTGGTTACATTCCACTGGTGACACCAACATCACAGATCGTTGGTACTCAAGCGGTTATCAATGTACTCGTTGGCGAGCGTTACAAAACTATATCTAAAGAAGTTCAGGGTATCCTTAAAGGTGAGTACGGTGCAGCTCCTGCGCCATACAATGCTGAGCTTCAGGCCAAAGTTCTTGATGGAGCAGAGGCTATCACTTGCCGTCCAGCTGATCTCATCGAGCCAGAGATGGATAAGCTTGTTGCAGAGCTTAAAGAGATCGCAGTTGAAAAGGGTATTGAGCTAGAAACGGGTGAGCGTGAAATTGATGACGTGCTTACTTACGCTCTGTTCCCTCAGATCGGCCTTAAATTCCTTGAAAATCGCGGTAACCCAGACGCGTTTGAACCAGTACCCACTTTAGAGGATGCGCTAGCTATGTCAGCACCTAAGAAATCAGGACCAGAAGTTTACACAATCACAGTCAATGGCCAGAACTACGTTGTTCAAGTGGCTGAAGGTGGTGACATTACAGCCGTTGCTCCTGCTGCTGCAGCACCTGCCGCTCCAGCCGCTGCGCCTGCAGGTTCAGGTGAGCCTGTGCCAGCTCCACTGGCCGGTAACATCTGGAAAGTTCAGGTCTCTGCTGGTCAAGCGGTTCAAGAGGGCGATGTGCTTGTTATCTTGGAAGCGATGAAGATGGAGACAGAAGTTCGTGCAGCGCGTGCTGGTACAGTGACTTCAGTTGACGTTAAAGAGGGCGATGCCGTTCAGGTTGGCGACTCTCTGGTATCTCTTGCCTAATTTGAGGTGACGGTTTAATGGAAAAGATCCTTCAACTGTGGGAAGCCTCGGGCATCTACAACATCTCAGCCGGTCAGGTAACTATGATCGCTGTTGGTTTGTTGTTGCTCTTTTTGGCAATCCGCAAAAACTTTGAGCCACTGCTGCTTGTGCCAATCGGTTTTGGTGGCATCATGGCGAATATTCCCGAGGCTGGACTCGCGTTTTCTGCAGTAGAGAATGCGGTTCACTTTGCAAAACCTGAAGTGCTTCAGGGTTTGGCTGCTTCATTGAATATTACCAGTGTGGATCCTCACGAGATACTGCATGCTTACCACGGCTCTAATCCGTCTACGCATCATGCAGCCACTATGGTTGCTGCTGACGCGGGTTACAGCAATGGTATGCTCTATAACTTCTACTCTGTAGCCATTGCTTCGGGTGTTGCTCCGCTACTGATCTTTATGGGCGTTGGTGCGATGACTGATTTTGGTCCGCTCCTTGCTAATCCAAAGACTCTATTCTTGGGTGCTGCAGCTCAGTTCGGCATCTTTGCAACGGTATTGGGTGCTGTGGGTCTTTCAGCGATGGGTATCATGGACTTCACAGTTCAAGATGCAGCTGCAATCGGTATCATAGGTGGCGCTGACGGTCCAACAGCTATTTACGTTGCCAGCATGCTTGCCCCTCAATTACTGGGTGCGATCGCTGTAGCTGCCTACTCATACATGGCACTAGTGCCAATGATTCAACCGCCAATCATGCGTGCATTGACGACTGAATCGGAGCGTAAGATCGCAATGCACCAGCTTCGTCATGTCTCTAAGACTGAGAAGATCATGTTCCCGATAGCGCTGTTGATTCTTGTCGCACTGTTGCTTCCGGATGCAGCCCCACTATTGGGTATGTTCTGTTTCGGTAACCTGATGCGTGAATGTGGCGTTGTGGACCGTCTGAGTGATACAGCACAGAATGCTCTAATCAACATCGTGACGATCTTCCTAGGTCTATCGGTTGGCTCTAAGTTGAGCGCTGATAAGTTCCTGGACTTGAACACACTGGGCATTTTGCTCCTTGGTATCGTTGCTTTTGGTATCGGTACAGCTGCAGGTGTCTTGATGGCTAAGCTGATGAATAAGCTTGAGGGTGGTAATGCAATCAACCCACTTATTGGTTCAGCGGGTGTCTCTGCTGTTCCTATGGCTGCTCGTGTTTCCAATAAGATCGGTTTAGAGGCTAACCCTCAAAACTTCTTGCTGATGCATGCCATGGGCCCTAACGTAGCAGGTGTGATTGGCTCTGCGGTTGCTGCAGGTGTCATGATTAAGTTTGTTGGTTAATCTTTGATTAACCATTATAAAAAGCGCCCTCGGGCGCTTTTTTGTTACCTGACAATTGTGAATTTTGAATATTCTCTAACTTTTTTTACAAAAGTGACTTCGTTTTATTTTTTATCGTCTATGCTGTGTATAGAGAAAGAAAATAGACCCGCAGTATAAAGGCAGTATCTGCGCTTTAGGAATTGAAGAATGAAGACGCTCAGTACAGGTGAAATCGCTAAGCTTTGCGACGTTAATTTACGAACCGTCATTCGTTGGATCGAGCGAGGGGCTTTAAAGGGCTTTAAACTTCCAGGTCGAGGGAATAACAGAGTTCGCGTAGAGGACTTCTTAGCCTTTCTGGTTGAGCATGAGATCCCGATTCCTGCTGAACTGCAGGAAGATAGTCGAAAGGTTCTTGTTGTAGATGATGAGCCTGCCATCGCACGTGCATTACAACGAGTGTTACGTAAGCATGGTTTGGTCGCAGAGGTGGCCGCTGATGGTTTTCAAGCGGGTACCAAGCTGATGAAAGATCGCCCAATTCTGGTGACCTTGGATCTCAGTATGCCGGGCCTAAGTGGTTACGATGTACTGAGTTTTGTTCGCGAAACTCCAGAAATAGCTTCAACCAAAATATTGGTCATCTCGGCATTGGGCAGTGAAGCCCTCCAAAAGGCGATCGATTTGGGAGCCGATGCGATTTTGAATAAGCCGTTTGATAATCATGAGTTGGTCGAAGTGATCAATAAGTTGGTTGGAACAGCGGCGAAAGCTGAAGATATTTAACAGCTATTCAGACAGCAAACCACAATAAAGCCCGCTAATGTTTGTTAGCGGGCTTTTTTTGTCATTAGCCGTTTAGTCAGCGATTTCTGAGCGATTCTTTCCCTCGGATTTTGCGAATTTCAGCGCTTTTTTCGCTGCTTTATAGAGCTCTTCAGGGTCATCACCGATATCGATTGCCTTGGCTGCTAGAGTGATTTGTATGTCGACTTTCTGGTTTCGCACTAGATAGCTACGTGAGGCCAGTTTCATTCTGACCCGTTCCATAATGCCGTTAATACAGTCCTCGGGAGCATACTGATTCAACATGATGCCAAACTCATCGTCCTCGGTACGAGCAATGATATCGCCTGAGCGAAGATTAAAGCTTAATAGTCTGCCGACCAATTTTAAAACGTCCTCACTGGTTTGAGGCCCGACAGACTCAACAATAGAGCTAAAATTATCTACATCTAAGAGAATTAGGTAGGAGGGTGCAACGCCTGGCAAGGCCGTGCCAACAATCGCTTGAGCCTCTACTTGCTCCATCAGAGCCGTTCTATTGAGTAGACCGGTCAGTGGATCAGTCGCAGTTAGGCTTTTCACTAGCTCATCGTAATTACGTTTCTCATCATCACGTTGTTTTTGAACGAGCTCTTCGTTAATGATCGCAAGCAGTTCACTATTGTCCCAGGGCTTGGACATGTAGCGGTGAATTCTACCTTCATTAATGGCACTCACCGTCATATCAAAATCTGAATAACCAGTCAGTAGAATACGAACCGTATTGGGTGTGATCGACATGGTTTTTGCCAGGAATTCATCACCTCTCATCTCAGGCATTCGCATGTCAGAAACAATCAGATCAACTTCATTGGACTCAAGGTACTTCAGGGCTTCCGGTGCCGATGTGAAACCGATAACTTCGTAGTGGCTTGAACGTAACACCCTGCGAAGCGAGTTAACGACAGACTCCTCATCATCCACGCATAAAATCTTAGCGGCTTCGGTCCGATCAAGGTATCGGCTATTGTCTAAAGAGCTCATCAGTACAACTGTCCTTCGGGTCATTTATGTCATATGACTTAAGGTATAGTTTAGGGTCTGGGATCTGTCAAATTGATCAGTAAAAATAATCTGTTTTTCATTGTGAAATGAGAGATAGGAGACTGGCACCCCAGAGACGATTCGAACGTCCGACCTACCCCTTAGGAGGGGGTTGCTCTATCCAGCTGAGCTACTGGGGCACTGGCAGTGAATTCTAAAGCCTCATTTCGACTATGCAATAGGATTCTGTTGAATTACTTAGACTAAAGAGTCCTTTTGAACAGACCAATGTCTAATTCTGACTTAGGGTAGCTCAGGTTATAAATATCGCACTTTAATAAATAGAGTGTGGCAATGATTGCCGTACCCAATCAATCTAAGGGAAAGAACTAATGAGCGATAAGATCTACCCAGTATCTGCAGAGTTTGCTGCTAACGCCCATGCTGATGAAGCTAAATACAACGAGATGTACCAGCAGTCAGTTGAGAACCCAGATGCGTTCTGGTCTGAGCAAGCTAAGCGTATCGACTGGATCAAGCCTTTCACTAAGGTTAAGCACACATCGTTTGATACTCATAATGTTGATATCCGTTGGTTCGAAGATGGTACGTTGAACGTTGCAGCAAACTGTTTGGATCGCCACTTAGAGACTCGTGGCGATCAGGTTGCGATTATCTGGGAAGGTGATAACCCAGAAGAAGATGAAAAGATCACTTACCGCGATCTTCACGAGCGTGTATGTAAGTTTGCCAACGTGCTTAAAGCGCAGGGTATTAGTAAAGGTGACGTAGTCACTCTTTACCTTCCAATGATCCCTGAAGCCGCTGTCGCTATGCTGGCTTGTGCTCGTGTTGGTGCCGTTCACTCGATTGTATTTGGTGGTTTCTCTCCAGAAGCGCTTGCAGCTCGTATAGAAGGCGCTAACTCTAAACTGGTTGTGACTTCTAACTTCTCACTTCGTGGTGGTAAAGCGGTTCCACTTAAAGCGAACGTTGATGAAGCTCTGACTCACCCTGGTGCAGCTAAGTTCTGTGAAAAAGTGGTTGTTGTAAACCGCGTTGATCAAGATGTTGCTTGGCATGAGAGCCGTGATGTTTGGTATGAAGAGGAGATGGCAAAAGCCTCTGCTGATTGCCCACCTGAAGAGATGAACGCTGAAGATCCACTGTTCATTCTTTACACTTCAGGCTCTACTGGCGCGCCTAAAGGTCTTAAGCACACCACAGGTGGTTACCTAGTCTACGCATCAATGACCCATCAGTACGTCTTTGATTACCAAGAGGGTGATATCTACTGGTGTACAGCCGATGTGGGTTGGGTAACAGGTCACAGCTACATTGTTTATGGTCCACTAGCAAACGGTGCAACGACCCTGATGTTTGAAGGTGTTCCAAGCTACCCAGATATGAGCCGTTTCGGTCGCGTTATCGAAAAACACAAAGTTAACCAATTCTACACCGCGCCCACGGCCATCCGTGCCTTGATGCAGAAAGGTGAAGATGTTCTAGGCGACTCTGATCTATCCTCTCTTAAACTGCTAGGTTCGGTTGGTGAGCCAATCAACCCAGAAGCTTGGGAGTGGTACAACCGTGTCATGGGTGCTGGTAAGTGCCCAATCGTTGATACTTGGTGGCAGACTGAGACAGGCGGCATCATGATCGTACCTCTACCTGGTGCGACAGCGACTAAGCCGGGTTCAGCAACTCGTCCATTCTTCGGTGTTCAGCCAGCGCTACTGGATAACGATGGCAAAGAGATTGAAGGTGCAGGTGAAGGTAACCTTGTCATTAAGGACTCTTGGCCTGGTCAATCTCGCTCAATCTGGGGCGACCACGAACGTTTCGGTCAGACTTACTTCTCTAGTTTCTCTGGCTACTACACAACGGGCGATGGCGCACGTCGTGATGAGGACGGCTACTACTGGATCACTGGTCGTGTAGACGATGTAATCAACGTATCTGGTCACCGTATGGGTACCGCAGAGGTTGAGTCTGCGTTGGTCGCTCACGAAGCGGTTGCTGAAGCTGCGGTGGTAGGTTACCCACACGATCTTAAAGGTCAGGGTATCTACTGTTACGTAACGCTGCAGGAAGGCATGGAAGCTTCTGATGAGCTTAAAGTGACACTGCGTAACTGGGTACGTACAGAGATTGGTCCAATTGCATCACCGGATTTGATTCAGTTCGCACCCGGTCTACCTAAGACACGTTCTGGTAAGATCATGCGTCGTATCCTTCGCAAGATTGCGGAAGACGATTTCGGTGCTCTTGGTGATACCTCTACCTTGGCAGATCCAAGTGTGGTGGATGACCTGATCGAAAACCGCATGAATCGTAAGAGCTAAACACTCTTATTAAAAAACCCACGACTCGTCGTGGGTTTTTTTATTTCCATTTGAACTGGAAACTAATCCATTATTCGATTAACTTATACCCTACAAAAAAGCGCTATACTGCCTTTCTAGGCTTGTCGGAGAATACTATGCAACTGGCTCAAAAAATTATCATTGCGGATGATCACCCACTGTTTCGTGCAGCGCTGAAACAGGCGGTTTCCCAAGCGGTTTCCGGAGTGGAGATTATCGAAGCGGATACTCTTGAGTCTGTTCAGAATGCCGTTGAAGAGCATGGTGATGCTGACTTGGTGCTTTTGGATATCCATATGCCAGGTGCTCAGGGTTTCTCTGGTCTGGTATTCCTTCGTGGTCAACACCCTGGTGTTCCAGTGATTGTCGTCTCAGGCAGTGAAGAGACTCATGTTATGAAGCGTGCGATCGATTACGGCGCGTCAGGCTTTATTCCTAAGTCATCTCCGCTAGAGACCATTTCAGAAGCGATTGTTGCTGTTCTTCAAGGTGATGAGTGGTTGCCAGAGGAGTTAGAAGAGTCAATGGATGACCTTGTTACAGACGAGGATCAGAAGTTTGCTGAAGCGATTGCCTCTTTGACGCCACAACAGTTCCGTGTACTGACGATGCTGACGGAAGGACTATTGAATAAACAGATCGCTTACGATTTAAACGTTTCTGAAGCCACCATCAAAGCTCACGTGACGGCGATTCTTCGTAAGTTGGGTGTCCACAGTCGGACCCAAGCTGTCATCGCTGCACAGCGTCTTGGAGTAGAACCTCCCAAGACAGAGGGTTAACACTGCTCATAAGAAAGCCGCTCATACTTGAAGCGGCTTTTTTGTATCTAAAGCTTATGTTGGCATCTAGGGTCTAACGTAGATATAACCCTGTTGCTGCAGTCGGACGATTTCAGGGAGTCCGGCTTTGACGACGTCCTCTTCACTGACATCGTAAAGTGCGTCGTAGCCTATTTTGTATCCGGTCAGTGAGTTTCCGCAAATGACAAACTCTGTCCCCATAAACTTCAGCGTATCTATGGCGCCCTGTTTAGCGGTATCGTCAACCGCCGACATGAAGTATTCGATAGCCTCTCCATGGATAACCGCTTTGATCTCGACACTGTCCTCACCCAATTCATTAATATGATTTGAGATGTTGCTGAAGGTGTGACCAATGCGTGATTCATCCCCATAGTTGATGTGATACACCACCTTTTGCGGCTCATAGTCGTTGGCCATGACTAGGGGGCTGGATAAAAGAGCAAACAGAGCGAAAGTCTTAAACATCTTCAGATACCTTAAATACAAAAAAGCCGGCTACGCGCCGGCTCTTGAAGCGTGTGTAACTCTTAGATTACATCTGCTTCTCAGTTTTTTCACCTGCTACTTCGATGTCGACACGGCGGTCTGGACGAAGACAGGCGATTAGTTGAGCGCCTTTGCCAGTACAGTTCGCTACCGGAGCTGTTTCACCTTTAGCATCCACTCGTAGTTTCCAATCCGTAACGCCAGCGCCTTTAAGCTCTGATGCAACAGCGGTAGCACGATCTAGTGATAGCTTCTGGTTGTAAGCGTCTGAACCGATGCGGTCTGCGTAGCCTACTAGCTTAACGCTCTCAAGGTATGAAAGTGATTTAATAAAATCAATTACGCTGCTAAGCGAGCCCACTTTGGTACTGTTGAAGTCAAAGTAGACAGCAAATTTACGTTTAGCTTCGACTTCGACCATTTTTGGTTCTGCTGGTTTTGCGATCTCCTCTTCTACAGCAGGAGCTGCAGTCATACATTCTGTAGCCGGCTCCATAAGTGTTGAGTTTGGAGTCATGATGCAGTTTCCATTACCGTCACGTACAAACGAGCCATCGGTTGCAGAGACTAGGTAGCCAGCATTTTCGCCATGGGCCATTGCTGAACCGCTAGCAATAGCTAGTAACATACTTGTAGCGAGTGCGATCTTTTTCATTATCTAATTCCTATCTTGTTCGACCTGTTGTTAAGTCTTAATGCCTATATTAACTGGGCTAGTCTTAACCCTAATTTAACTGTAGACCAAGATTTAAAAAAATGTGATTTAAGGTAAAACTTTTTTGTACGGCTTTACTTTAACCTCTGCGTAGACATCAGCGGCGACGTAGGGATCCGCATCTGCCCAAGATTTTGCATCTTCCAGAGAGGCAAATTCAGCGATCACTAGGCTGCCTGTGAACCCTGCTTCACCCGGATCTTCAGAATCGATCGCAGGGTGGGGGCCTGCAACCAGAAGTCGACCTTCAGCACTTAATGCTTTAAGTCTCTCTAAGTGCTCAGGGCGAGCAGCCAATCGGCGATCCAGTGAATTAGGTTTATCTTCAGAGATAATAGCGTAGTACATAAACACCTCTATTTTTCGGTGGGTGCTTCAGGCTCTTTTGCATGTTTTGCAATATAGAGGCCCTGAAGAATGATGAAAAGGATGGTTAAACCGAGCATACCGAAGAGTTTGAAATCGACCCAGATCTCTTCACTGAAGTTGTAGGCAACGTAGAGATTGACAATGCCGACTGCAACAAAGAAAACGACCCAAGCAAGATTCAAACGTGACCATACCGCTTTGGGTAACTCCATGCTTGAGCCCATCAGACGCTCAACGACGGTCTTGTCACCAATGAACTGAGTGGCTAAAAAGCCTACCGCAAATAGCCAGTTAACGATGGTCGGCTTCCACTGGATGAACGCTTTGTCTTGAAAGGCGAGTGTTGCACCACCCAGTAGAACCACTAAGACCAGTGTCACAAGCTGCATTTTCTCGATCTTGCCTTGAACTTTCCAAGAGTAGAGCATCTGCAAAAGGGTTGCCGGTATTAGAACAGCGGTCGCCAACAAAATGTCATTGGTGAACTTATAGACCGCAAAAAAGACGATAACTGGAAGAAAATCGAGTAGTATCTTCATAAAGAACCTCTGAAAAAATTTGCCACAGTATAAAAGCTCAAACGCAAAGTTAAAAATGATGATTCCAGCAATCGGTCAATTTGACCTTCATATGCACAGTAATGTTTCCGATGGCACCTTAAGTCCAACGGAGTTAGTGCAGCGCATCTCCAAAACCGATGTGAAGGTCATGGCATTGACGGATCACGATACCTTAGGTGGATTGGCTGAAGCGAAAGCGGAAGCAGATCGCCACGGCATCCAGTTTATAAACGGTGTTGAGTTGACCTGTGACTGGCGTGGTCGCGTTATTCATCTGGTGGGACTTGGCTTCGATCCCAGTTCTGACAAGTTTGACGGTTATATGGATCACTTAATCCAGCTCAGGTACCAACGTGCAGAGAAGATTGCAGAGCGATTAGAGAAGCGCGGTGTTGCTCGAGGTCTGTTTGACCTCGCTAAACAGTATGCAGGAGAGGGTCAAATTGGTCGCCCCCACTTTGCACAGGCGCTATTAGAGCTGGGTAAAGTCGAGTCGATGCAAGAGGCCTTTGATAAATACTTAGGTCAAGGTTGTGCGGGCGATGTTAAAGCGGAATGGCCTGCCATCGAGCAGAGTATTGCTCTGATTAAAGAGGCCGGTGGTGTGGCGATTCTGGCTCACCCCACCAAGTACAAGATGACCTTCACTAAGCTTCGTGAACTGATGGCAGACATGCTTTCAGCGGGGGCTGATGGGTTAGAGGTGAGCTATCCTGGTGTGACACCGGGTCATCAGCATGAACTGATTAAGTTGGCTGATAGGGCGGGATGTTGGGTCTCAGCAGGTAGTGACTTCCACTCTCCGGATCAACGTTGGACTGCACTTGGTCGTTATCCCCATTTTGATGCGCAACGAGTCATCGTTGAGCAGTTATGTGCCTAACGGCACGGAGTTATTATGAGCCAGTTCTTTTCGATTCACCCCGACAACCCGCAAGCGCGATTGGTGTCACAGGCTGTTGAAATTCTGAATAAGGGTGGAGTGATTATCTACCCGACGGATTCAGGCTACGCACTAGGCTGTCACCTTGGTGATAAGAACGCCATGGAGCGTATCCAGCGTATTCGCAGGCTCGATGATAAGCATAACTTCACGCTGGTCTGTCGTGACCTCTCAGAGATTGGAACCTACGCAAAGTTAGGTAACAGTATGTTCCGCTTTATTAAGTCACATACTCCTGGTGCTTATACCTTCATTCTCAACGCGACGACGGAAGTGCCTAGACGCTTAATGCACCCTAAGCGCCGTACCATAGGGATTCGCATACCGGATAATAAAATTGCCATGGCCATCGCAGAAACTTTGGGTGAACCTATCATGAGTACGACTCTGATCATGCCTGATGAAGAGATGCCCCTGACCGATCCTTATGACATTCGCGACTTGCTAGAGCATGCGGTTGATCTCGTTATTGATGGCGGCTACTGTGGTATGGATCCAACGACGGTGCTAAACCTGACAAATGACGAAGTTGTTATTGTGCGTGAAGGTGCAGGACCTACCGATACATTCTAAATGAGCTCGATACTCTTCTGTTCCTGTGAGGATAGAAATCCCGCTTCAATAATGGCGATTTGATCGACAACAGATTCCAAAGGTACGGGGTTGTCTGCAACACCCTCTATAAAGCCTTTAACCTGCTCAAAAAACTGGGCGTAATTGCCTAGCTCTGTTGTGACCCTCTCATCGCCTTGTTCGTTATGCAGTCTGCCAAAGTTAGCAAACTCCTCTGCGGCCCAACTTGGCGTAGAGAATGCTTTGCCGTTAATGAGTTGAGCCTCTTGGGGATCCATAGCATATTTCACAAATCGACCTTGGGTTCCCTGAACATCGAATCTTAGAGGGCGGCCAAAGCAGAAGGGTGAGCTGTGCAGTTTAACGACTGTGTTTGAGTAGTGAAGCAGTACATCAAAATAGTCATCAACAGAAGCTCCCTCCCTTAACGTCCTGATATCCGCGGTGACGGCTGAGGGTTTACCAAAGAGTTGCAAGGCTTGGTCAACAAGGTGAGGCCCAAGATCAAACCAGATGCCCGCTCCCTCACCGGGAAGTTCGCGCCAGCGAGTTTTAGGGATTGGCCTGGCACGATCAAAGTGCGACTCAAAACGTCTGATTTCACCCAATCGACCTGACCTAAGTAGCTTTTTAAGGGTGAGAAAGTCACCATCCCAGCGTCTGTTTTGAAAGATGCTGACCGAGCCCGATGATTCCTTCTCTAAACGAATTAACTCGTTCAACTGTGAACTCGATGTGCAGGCGGGCTTGTCGAGGATAACCCGCTTTCCGGCTTTAAGCAGAGCCTGAGTGATCTCAAAATGGGAATCGTTTGGAGTGGTGACAATGTAGAGTTCCGCACTGCTCGATTCGAGCATCTCTTGATAGTGGCGATAGGCGATCATCTCAGGCCAGTACTGTTTGGTCTCGGTTGCATTAGATCCGCTAGCTGCAATCAGTTCATAGCCATCAAGTGTTCTTAAAAAAGGCTCGTGAAAGGTTTTAGCTGCAAATCCATAGCCAATGATGGCGGTTTTTATCGTCATTAAATGCTCTATTTCTTAACTCGGGGCTTGGGTCCACTTATTGAAACAGGTTAATCTGTGTCCTTAATTTGAACAAGCTGTTTGATCGGTTTTAGGAGTGGGTTTTGGAGTTGTTAGTCGCGTTAGGTTTCAGTGTTGTTGTCATAGTTGTGGGTTATCTATGGCACCGCTCATCCCTTGCCCATAGACTTTCAGAGGTGGCTCAACAGCAAGTGCAGCTTGAATCTAAGTTGGCGGTGGTCGAGTCTCAACTGACCTATAAAGGGTCCCTGATTGCAGAAAAGGAGTCCCGTCTATCTGAGTTAAAAGGCGAGTTGGAGGTTGAGAGGCAGCAGTCGGCTCAGTTACGAAACCAGCTAATGCAGTTGGGTGAAGAGAAAGCGCGTCGTGACACTGAACTTGAGCAGAAAGAGGTGCATTTCGCTCAGCAGATCAAACAGCTGGAAGAGAGTCGTACCCTTTTAAAAAGGGAGTTCGAAGCGCTGGCGCAAGAGATTCTTGAAGCGAAAGGGAAGAGCTTTCAGGAGCAGAGCCAACAGCGTTTGGACGCTCTGTTAAAACCGATGACGTCTGAGATGAAAGGGTTCAAAGAGCGCATCGAGAAGATACACCAGTTTGATAACGAGCAGCGCTCCAAGCTGACGACGGAACTGCAGCAGCTAAAAGATCTCAATGCGAAAATTACTACGGAAGCTGAGCGACTCAGTTCCGCGCTTCAGGGTCAGAAGAAGATGCAGGGTAACTGGGGTGAGCTGATGCTCGAAAATGTCCTCGATTCCAGTGGATTGCGCCGAGGTAAAGACTACAAGCGTGAAGTCAGCATCAATACTGAAGAGGGGAGACAGCGCCCTGATGTTGTGGTCTATCTTCCACAGAACAAGCATTTGATTATTGATGCCAAAACCTCACTGTCTGCTTACACACGCTATGTTAATGCCGAGGATCCCCATGAACGGACTCAGGCGCTGAAAGAGCATGCTGAAGCGATGCAGGCGCGCATTAAAGAGCTATCCGACAAAAGCTATTTCAAGCTCAATGGGCTCAACTCGCCAGAGGTGGTTGTGATGTTTGTGCCGATTGAGTCGGCTTATGTTGAAGCCCTCAAATACAATGAGATGCTATTCCAAGAGGCGATTGAAAAGCAGGTACTGGTGGCAACGCCAACGACGCTATTAACGGCTTTGAATATCGTTCGTCAGTTATGGCGCTTTGAAGATCAATCCAAACACAGTGCTCAGCTGGCAGATCGCGCTGAAAAAGTGTACAGCAAACTCAGCTCTTTTCTTGTCAGTATGCAAGATGTGGGGCGTAAGCTTGATAGTGCTCGCACCAGTTATGATAAAGCCTTGGGTCAGCTCTACTCAGGTAAGGGGAACCTCATCAAACAGGCGGCTGAGTTTAAAGAGCTGGGTGTTTCTGTTCAGAAAGAGCTACCGGCGGAGTTGGTTGAAAAAGCCTCGCTTGAATTAGAATCTCCCTATACAGCAGGCGCATCAGACACATCTGACCCAGTAAGAATTGAGCCTCAACAAAACTCTGATTGAACCTCGGTGATCAGGTGCGCTAACGCTTTTACTCCTGGAGTGGATGTTTCTCCATGCGTCAGTATTAGATAAAGCTCTGCAAAGCGCTCGTTGCCTTCTGCTAAATTGAGGGGTTTTAACGCTCCGCTGGCGAGGTGATTTGCAATCAGCGCTTCGGCGTACCAGGCGAACCCCATACCCTTAATAGCAGCCTCAATAGAGAGATCGGGCGAATCGAGCGTCCAACGCTGATTGGCCCCGAGCCACCCCGCATCAATATTACGAACGCCTGTGTCTCTCACGACGAGTTGTCGGTGCTCTTGAAGCATTTCGAGGGTAATGGGTGTCTCAATTTGATGCAGTGGGTGAGAGGGGGCAGCGGCCGCTACAAACCTAAATCGTCCTAAACTCTGACCGACAAACCCTGGTGGCACGCGACCACCGATGACTATATCGGCATTCCGCTCTAGCAGAGCCTGCTCAGAACCGCTAAGAACAGAGCGTTGATAGTCAATCTTGGTCTGCGGTTGCTGTTTTGAAAAACGTTCTAGCGCCTCGAGAATGATGCTGTTCGGGTAAATTGCCTCAATACGAAGTTTGATACGAGCCTCTGCGCCCAATGCAAACTGACTGGCGAGAGTCTCAATGCGGGTTGCTCGTGCGATCAGCTCGCGGGCATGAACAACTAACTGTTCACCCTCTGTGGTCAAGACCGCACGCCGACCTTGAGTGGTGAAAAGTATTACGCCGGTACTCTGCTCAATCTGTTTGATGGCATAACTTAGTGTTGATTGGCTTTTATTGATTGATTCGGCTGCTTTCGCAAAGGTTTCGCTATCCGCTACAGCAATCAGAGCTTGCCACTGTTCTAAAGATATCATCTCATTTCATCTAATATATCGATCATATAAATCTAAATTTTGCTATTTATCATCGAAATTATAGATGAGATTATCACCTCATCAAACAGATAATTTTTTAAAAGGATATTGAAATGGCGACTCTACTTCATATTAAAACCTCTCTATTTGGTGACAATGGTCAGTCAGCGCAACTGGCGAAAAGCTTTGTTGATAAATGGCTGGATGAAAACAGTGATGGCGTGGTCATCGAGCGTGATCTAGCTAGTGATCCTGTACCTCATTTGGATGCTTACCGAGTAACAGCATTGAATAGTCCGGCTGAAGAGCGTGACGCTGAACAGAGTGCTATCGTTGAGTTTGCTGACGCACTGCTTGCTGAAGTTAAATCGGCTGATACGATTGTTATCGGTTTGCCAATGTACAATTTCAATATTCCAAGTCAGCTTAAATCCTGGTTTGATCACCTGGCTCGTGCTGGGGTGACGTTCCATTACACAGAACAAGGCCCAGTAGGTCTAATCGAAGATAAACCCGTATACCTAGTTGCAACTCGTGGTGGTCTTTACGCAGAGCAGGGTCAGGATTTCCAGGTTGATTTTGTAAAACAGTTCCTAGGCTTTATTGGGCTTAAAGATACTCGTCTTGTTTTGGCTGAAGGGCTCGCGATGGATACGCATCGAGATCAGTCACTAGAACAGGCTCGAGCAGCGTTTGTGTAAACGGCTGAAACGACAATAAAAAGGAGAATCGTTATGAACCGAGTGATTAAGCGTCGAGTGCCCGGCGTCGACAGTATGGATGGTGCTGGGGTTCGGATTCGTCGCAGTGTAGGCAAAAGCCAATTCGCTCGCATCGATCCATTTCTGATGTTGGATTGCTTCTCGTCAGACGATCCTGATGACTACATTGCCGGTTTTCCTGCCCATCCGCACCGTGGTTTTGAGACAGTCACCTACATGCTCGATGGCTTAATGAAACATCGTGACCATATGGGTAATGAGGGGATCCTGCGTCCAGGGAGTGTGCAGTGGATGACAGCGGGGCGCGGTGTGATTCATGAAGAGATGCCTCAGCAAGAGAACGGCTTAATGCGCGGATTCCAGTTATGGGTCAATCTACCTGCAAGCGAGAAGATGAAGCCGGCGGCTTATCAAAATATTGAACCCGAGGAGATCACCGAGATTCAACTACCTAATGCCTTCATTCGATTGGTGGCGGGTTCGTTTGAGTTTGATGGTCAGCACTACACTGGGCCAGTGTCAGGGATCAGTCGTCAGCCCATTTTTATGGAGGTTCGTTTATCACCGAATGCCGAGCTTGAACTGCCTGTCGCTGAGAACCTGTCAGGTTTTGTCTATCTATTCGAAGGGACGGGTTATCTTGCTGATGATAAGCTAGAGATCCATGAGGCAGCCGAGTTGTCCGACGGTGATGCGATTCAACTGACAGCGGGTGCAGAGGGGGCGAGACTGATGTTGATTGCGGGTGAAGCGATCGGTGAGCCAATTGCACAGTATGGTCCGTTTGTCATGAATACAACGGATGAGATAGAGCAGGCGATTGCCGATTATCGTGCCAACCGTTTGACAGGTTAGAGGTTTTAACGGGGAGGGTGCCTAGAATTTAATCAGTTGACTCAAATATTCGAGGAAAATTGTAATTTTTTCGAAATGAGGGGTTGACGGCTAATAGGGTGCTCCGTATTATTTGCGCCTCCTCACAGAGGAACGCAATACATTAAGTGTTGTCCCATTCGTCTAGTGGCCTAGGACACCGCCCTTTCACGGCGGTAACAGGGGTTCGAACCCCCTATGGGACGCCATCCGCGGGAATAGCTCAGTTGGTAGAGCGCAACCTTGCCAAGGTTGAGGTCGCGAGTTCGAGCCTCGTTTCCCGCTCCAATGTATTGTCTACGACGTCCCATTCGTCTAGTGGCCTAGGACACCGCCCTTTCACGGCGGTAACAGGGGTTCGAACCCCCTATGGGACGCCATTTTTGCGGGAATAGCTCAGTTGGTAGAGCGCAACCTTGCCAAGGTTGAGGTCGCGAGTTCGAGCCTCGTTTCCCGCTCCAATCTCCTCTTCTTAATGTCTCTTATCGTCTAACGGCGTAATCATCATATTTCGTAGCTGAAGATAGTCGATTGTTGCATCTTGTGACTCTTGCTCGAATCGTGCTTCGTCGAGTGCTTGGTACTGTGCAATCTCCTCATCGCCCAGATAGTGAATACAATCACCGCCAAATAGCCAGAGTAAATCGCGAGATAGCAGGGGTAGGTGTTGTGGGAATGCTCCCACGATTCGCGTCATTAGGGTCTGGCCCAGTTCAAACGCGTCCGCTGAGTGCTCTTCGTAGGCAGCGATTGTCTGTTCAAACAGCGCAAGCAGCTCATCGGACTCCGTTGTTAAGGTTTCGTCACTGTTGAAAGGTGGCTGCTTTATCAGGTTGTTATAGCCAAGCTTCAGTAGATTTAGATGAAATTGATGAAAATCGGTCAACGGATAGTCCCTGTTTGTCTGTATAATTTGCGTTTAACTATGAATACGTTACTGAGTTAATTTTCTCAAAGGTTAGCACTGAATGGAACTTGCTCTTCAAATTCGTGGGTTGGAAAAAACCTACGGGAATGGCTTTAAAGCGCTTAAAGGGATCGATCTGGATGTAAAGCAGGGCGATTTTTTCGCTCTGCTAGGTCCCAATGGGGCGGGTAAATCGACCACCTTGGGTATCGTCACATCCTTGGTCAATAAAACGGATGGTAGTGTGTCAGTCTTTGGCCACAATATTGATTCTGACCTGACCCAAGCAAAGCTCTGCATGGGCATTGTCCCTCAGGAGTTTAACTTCAACTTCTTTGAGAAAGTTGAAGACATCGTTGTGACTCAAGCGGGTTACTACGGGATCCCCTCTTCTATCGCCAAAGAGCGTGCAGAGCACTACCTAAAAGCCTTGGGTTTATGGGATAAACGTGACAATCGAGCACGCCAACTCTCAGGTGGTATGAAACGTCGTCTGATGATTGCTCGTGCGTTGGTTCATAACCCTAAATTGCTGATTCTGGATGAGCCGACTGCAGGCGTGGATATTGAGCTACGTCGATCGATGTGGGAGTTTCTTACCAAGATCAACGAAGAGGGCACGACGATCATCCTGACGACTCACTACCTTGAAGAGGCTGAGTCACTCTGTCGCAATATCGCGATCATCGATCAGGGTGAAATTATTCAAAATAGTTCAATGAAATCGTTGTTGGCTAAACTGAATAACGAGACCTTTATTCTAGATCTTGATCGAGATCTTAAGAGTCTCCCCGATCTCTATGGCTTGGAGGCGCGTTTAGTCGATGAGCATACCCTGGAAGTCGATCTGCCTAAGGGGCATGGTCTCAACAGCGTATTCGCGCAGTTAACAGCGCAAAACATCGCCGTGCTTAGTATGCGTAATAAAGCCAACCGTCTTGAAGAGTTGTTTGTCGAACTGGTTGAACACAAGGGGGCTAAATAATGAACGGAAATCTTCTTTGGGTTGCCTTCTCAACAATCGTAGTGAAAGAGGTTCGACGCTTTACTCGAATTTGGGTTCAGACACTGATTCCGCCTGCGATCACCATGACGCTCTACTTTATTATCTTCGGGAATCTGGTTGGCTCTCGGATCGGTGAGATGGATGGATTCGACTACATGCAGTTCATCGTGCCGGGTCTGATTATGATGTCGGTGATTACCAACTCTTACGGAAACGTCGTCTCGTCATTTTTCGGTACTAAATTTCAACGTCACATTGAAGAGCTGCTCGTCGCACCGGTGCCTAACTGGGTGATTTTGGCCGGTTACGTCATCGGTGGTGTTGCTCGTGGTTTAGCCGTTGGATTCATCGTCACTCTATTGTCGCTGTTCTTCACTGATCTGACGTTAGCGCACCCCTTTGTAACGCTCAGCATTCTGTTTTTGACTGCTGTCGTCTTCTCATTGGGTGGCTTCATCAATGCGATCTACGCGAATTCGTTCGATGATATTGCGGTGGTGCCAACCTTTATTCTGACGCCTCTAACCTATTTAGGTGGCGTGTTTTACTCAATCTCACTGTTGCCTGAGTTTTGGCAGGGGGTCTCTCAGCTCAACCCCATTCTCTACATGGTGAATACATTCCGTTATGGAATCTTGGGCGTTAGTGATATTGACGTCACCTTTGCGTTTGGCATGATCATTCTGTTTATTGCAGTGTTAGGTGGCTTTGCGCTGCACCTTCTAAACACAGGTAAGGGGATTCGAAGCTAATGAACGAACCAGAAAAGGTCCTCCACTCACCCCTAGGTAAAGAGACGGTCTACGCCAATCAGTACGATCCCTCACTGCTTTACCCCATAGAGCGAGATATCAATTGGCAAGCGCGCGGCGTTGATCGCTCCACCTTGCCCTTTTTTGGGGAAGATATCTGGAACAGTTATGAGATCAGTTGGTTGAACGCTAAGGGCAAACCGATTGTTGCACTGGCTCAGTTTCATATCCCAGCAACGTCGACGCATATCGTCGAGTCTAAGTCATTTAAGCTCTACCTAAACTCCTACAATCTGAGTCGCTTTGACTCTGCTGATGAGGTGGCTGCTCAGATGGCTAAAGATCTATCAGACGCGGCGGGCGGTCAGGTTCGGGTGACGTTGACCTCTCCTCAAGATGCGGTGCAGATTGAATCCTTTGACGGTCGTTGCATTGATGATCTTGATATCACGGTGGCTCACTACGAACCAGCTCCTGAGCTACTATCAAGTCAAGGTGAAAACGTCACCGAGACACTGATTTCTCACCTGCTTAAATCCAACTGTCCAGTGACAGGTCAGCCCGATTGGGCGAGCGTTCAAATCAGTTATAGTGGACCGAAAATAGATGAGGAGGGTCTGCTAGGCTATCTGATCTCCTACCGTGAACACGGCGATTTCCATGAGCAGTGTGTAGAGACGATCTTTATGGATATTTTAGAGCGTTGTCAGCCCGAAGAGTTGACGGTTTATGCGCGTTACGTGCGCCGAGGCGGTCTGGATATCAACCCTTACCGTAGTACGCTCGATACTTTGCCAAAAAATCCACGATTAAGCCGACAATAAGGAGCCCTGTGATGGATGCGATTGAACTGTTAACCCAGCGTACCTCTTGTGGCATGTTGGAAGCGCCTGCGCCTACAGCAAAGCAGCTGGAGCTGATGTTTCAGGCCGCATCGCGAGCGCCCGATCACGGTCTGCTTCGACCTTACCGCTTCCTAACCATTCAAGGATCTGCGCTTGATCGTTTAGGCCAGCTCTACCTTGATGCATCCTTAGTTAAGAATCCTGATATTGAAGAGGCGCAACGAAATCGCCTACTGAATATGCCTCTTCGAGCACCGATGATCGTGGTCGCGATTGCGGTGATACAACAGCACCCTAAAGTGCCTGAGATTGAGCAGGTAATGACAGCCGCCTGTGCCGCGCAAGCTGTGGTTCAGGCAGCTTACGCACAAGGTGTCGGAGCTATGTGGCGTTCGGGTGATCTGATGTTTGATGCGAATGTGCAGAAGGGATTGGGTCTTAATGACAATGAAGAGATCGTCGGCTTCATCTATTTAGGTCAACCAATGCGAGATCGCCAAGCTCCAGAAATGGATCAGTCCCTATATGTTGCGGAGTGGACGGGTGAGTGATCAGGCGTTTCTTAGTTGGCTGCATCAGGCCATTCCATTAACGGCTGCTATGCAGATTGATGAGATCGATTACACTGGCAATCAACTTCAACTTAGTGCACCGCTAGAACCGAATCTGAACGATAAGGGAACGGGCTTTGCGGGTTCCATAGCCTCCATCGCGACACTGAGCGGTTGGTGTCTGCTGACCTTATGGCTCAGAGAGCGTGGGATTGATGCCGATGTTATGATTGCCAAAAGCGAACAGCGCTATTTAGCCCCTGTCACCGATCGCCTGAAAGCGGTTGCGACACTGCCAGATGACGCTGTCGTTGAGCAGTTCTGGCAGCGTTTTCAAGAGAAACAGCGTGCGCGGCTACCAATCAGCGTCGCCGTGGGTAATGAGCAGACAGTGTTTGAACTGCAGGGTGATTACGCCGCTATACAGCGATAGGAGTGTGTCATGACGATCCATCAATATGCTTTGTCAAAAGTCAGTTGTGCCGGCTGTGTTCGATCAATCGAAAAGGCCTTGAATGCTTCTGATGATATCTCTGATTTTGCGATCAACTTCGCCGATCGAACAGCTACTGTTGAGTCGAATCTTCCAACCACTGAGGTTGAACAACTGATCATCAATGCTGGCTACGGTGCCGCTCTTATAGAGAATGAAGAGGATCTTGCGGCTCGTGATCAACAGAATCAACAAGAGCTAAAACAGACCTTCACTCATGCCTGGGTTGCGATTGGCCTGGGTGCATTTTTGATGGTTCAGATGTTGGCAGGCCTCATGCCGCCGGTGGAGAGTTCAGAGGGTCTGGTGAATGGCCTAATCACGGCTACACTCTCCGCGATGGTGATGTTCCACTCAGGTGGCCATATTTTCCGAGGGGCGCTTCAGAGTTTTAAACGTCTCGATTTTAATATGGATACACTGATTGCCTTGGGCACCGGGGTAGCCTGGCTCTATTCAGCACTTCTGCTGATGTTCATTCAATGGATTCCAGAGTCGATCCCCACGCAAGCCAGACACCTCTACTTTGAAGCCTCAGTTATGATTATTGGCTTCATCCTGCTGGGTCAAGCCTTAGAGGCTAAGGGGCGAAATCAGACCGCAGAAGCCTTGCGTCACCTAATGAATTTACAACCGAAAACAGCGCTAAAAGTGATTGAAGGTGAAGCCAAAGAGGTCTCTATTCAACTCCTGCTGCCTGGTGATCTGGTCCGAGTCCTACCAGGACAGACGATACCGGTTGATGCACTAGTAGTTGAAGGCAGTAGCTATGTTGACGAATCGATGCTGACCGGAGAATCTGTTCCAGTTCAACGTCAGATAGATGACCAAGTGACCGGAGGCACGCTCAATGGTGAGGGGGTTCTACTGGTTCGTGTGACCGAAGTTGGACAGAAGACTCGTCTGGCTCAAATCCTATCCTCTGTTAGAGAGGCGCAAAACAGCAAACCTGCACTGGGTAAGTTGGCGGATAAAATTGCCTCTATCTTTGTGCCCGTCGTCATTTTTATTGCTCTGTTGGTGTTCACAATTTGGTGGTTTGTTGGTCCAGAACCGACTTGGTCTTATGCCACTCTAGCCAGCATGACCGTATTAATTGTGGCCTGCCCTTGTGCGTTGGGTCTGGCGACCCCAATGGCAGTGATGGTGGGTGTGGGTCGTGCTGCTAAAATGGGTGTGCTTATTCGAGAGGGCGATGCCCTGCAGCGATCACAAGACCTGACCTGTGTCGTCATGGATAAGACCGGCACATTGACTCAAGGCAAACCCTCACTGACTCATCAGCATGCTGCACCTGAGTATGCAGCAATCGCCAAAACGCTTGCTTCACACTCTGAGCATCCACTCTCTAAAGCCTTAAGTCATTCACTCGAGGGAGGCGCTTGCGAGGTTGATCAATTCAGATCGATCTCTGGTTCTGGTGTGGAAGCGGTCATTGACGATGAAACCTATCGTTTGGGTAGCGGGCAATGGATGGAAACCTTTGATATCGATTCATCCGATTTTGTCTGTGATGCAGAAGCGTGGAGTGAAGAGGGCGCCTCATTGGTCTGGTTGTTTAATAGCAGCCGAGTCTTAGCCCTGTTTGCTTTGAATGATGCCCTTCGTGATGATAGTCAATCTGCCGTCGAGCGTTTCAAAGTGATGGGTCTTCGATTAGTACTACTGTCGGGCGATCACTCAGTGGCGGCTGAAGCGATCGCCAAACAAGCAGGCATTAGTGAAGTCATTGCCGGTGTTCAGCCTGAGCAAAAACTGCAGACAATCGCCCAACTTCAGGCCGAGGGTGAGGTGGTTGCTATGGTTGGGGATGGTATTAATGACGCCCCAGCGCTGGCGCAAGCGGATGTTGGTTATGCAATGGGTGGTGGTACTGATGTGGCGTTAGCTTCTGCTGATGTAGCACTGATGCAGAACTCTTTGCATGCGGTAGCGGATGCGATTCAGTTGTCGCGATTAACGGTCAACAATATCAAACAGAATTTGTTCGGCGCATTTTTCTACAATGTCGCGGCGATTCCTGTTGCTGCGGGTATTCTATATCCCGTGTTTGGTCTTTTACTCAATCCGATGATCGCCGGCGCAGCGATGGCACTGTCGTCAGTGACGGTCGTTGCCAATGCGCGCAGGCTGAACCAAGTGAACCTATCGCGCTAATCGATACGTTCTAGGCTCAAAATTGTGATCGGCTCTCTTGGTACATTCCGGTAGTAACTGACATTGCCGGTTTGTACCGCGGAAATCTTATCGACGACCTCCATCCCTTCTATGACTTTGCCGAACACCGCATATCCAGGGCGATTGGTTCGTCCATCAAGACCTAAGTTATCAACTGTGTTGATATAGAACTGCGCTGTGGCGCTATCAGGTGCTTGGGTTCGGGCCATGGCAATGGAACCTCGAACATTGCTCAGCCCATTCATCGACTCATTCTTAATCGGGCTGCCCGTGTTTCTCTCACGCATCTCGGCATCCATACCACCGCCTTGAATCATGAAGCCTGGAATGACTCGGTGAAAAACCAAACCCTCATAATGATCTTTGTCGACA
Source organism: Marinobacterium sp. xm-d-564 (assembly GCF_013283345.1). NCBI lineage: Bacteria > Pseudomonadati > Pseudomonadota > Gammaproteobacteria > Oceanospirillales > Oceanospirillaceae > Marinobacterium > Marinobacterium sp. xm-d-564. The sequence goes on from NZ_WBYO01000004.1 coordinate 107,863, forward strand.
TAGTTCAGAAAGTTTTCGGTAGAGATGGGGGCTTTCTCATCGTTGAGTTCAAATTTGATCTCTCCCATGCTGGTCTGCATCACTACCTTAGGACCAGCAAAAGCCAGCGGAGCGGTTAGAACAAGTGAAGCGATGAACAGATTGTTCTTGAAACGCATCGATTATCTCCAAGTCGTTTTATACTAATTCTTTAGTCTAAGACTACCCAATTTCTTGCCGGCTGAGAACCACTTTTCTCTCGGTGTCGTAATCCAGACTATGATGTTAATAATTAGACAGTCTGTTTTTGTGATGGGGCTTTTTTTAGCGCCTATCCTGAATGCCTCTCAATTGGTTGGTCAGGCCAAGCTCTACCCAGAAGTCATCACTTACGATGTCTATCGCAAAGGTGAGCCGGTCGGTCACTACACACTTCGTTTCAGTGATATCACCGACGATCGGGTAGCCGCCGAGATCGAGATGGAGTTAACGGCGAAAGTCTTTGGTTTTTTTAACTATGAGTACCGATACCAGGCTAAAGAGGTTTGGCAAAATGATCGACTCACGCAGCTAAAGGTGAAAACGGTTAGCAACAAAAAAGAGTCATCGGTCACGGCCGTCCAAAAATCCGATGTTTTAGAGACAGTGGATAAAAAAGGGCGAGTGCATGCCTACCCAGCGGAGTTAATGACGACCCATCACTGGTATCGACAGATACTTGATCAGAAGCAGGTATTGAATAGTATCACCGGTAATATGGATGAGATTGCACCACAGTCTGTGGGCTCTGCGCTGTTAGATGCCCGAGGTGAAACCGTTCAATTGGATGGCTATCGCCTTGGCGGTGATCTGGATAGAACGGTCAGTTGGTACGATAGCGATGGGCGATGGCGAGCCCTTGAGTTTAGAGCCAAGGATGGGTCTGATATTCAGGTTATATGGAGTGGAGGTCAGCTGATTAAAGAGACCTCTCTAGCTCAGAATAGGGAGTAGCGTGGCTAGTCGAATTTGGATAATTGGAGGCAGTACTGGAATTGGCGCTGCGCTGGCTAAGGCTTACCTAGATGAGGGCTATCAAGTTCTAATCAGCGCTCGAAATGAAGAGCGTTTAGTTACCTTAGCCGAGTCTATTGGCTGCCAATCCATGCCATTGGATGTGACAGATCGCGATTCCTGTATTAAGGCTTGGGCCGATATTTGCCAAGAGTGCATGCCCGATAAAGTCATCATCAGTTCGGGTACGCACCAAGAGATGCCCGCCACTGAATTTAATGCAGAGAACTGTGAATCGCTAATGCAGGTCAATTATTTCGGGGTGGTCTACTTGCTGGAGGCGATACTGCCTACCTATCATAAATCAGGTGGGCAAATTGGTGTCATCTCCTCACTAGCAGGCTATCGAGGACTCCCTTATGCATCATCCTACGGTGCTTCTAAAGCTGCGCTGATCAATTTGTGCGAGTCCTTGAGAGTTGAGCTAGAGGATTCTAAGGTCGATATACGGTTGATTAATCCGGGCTTTGTTAAGACGCCCCTCACCGACAAGAATCAATTTCAAATGCCCGCGTTGATATCGCCTGAGCAAGCCGCTGCGGAGATTGTGAAAGGGCTGAAAGGGCGTAGTTTTGAGATCCGCTTTCCTAAACTCTTTGCTGCTACACTTGCCTTGTTGCGGCACTTGCCCTACAAACTCTATTTCCCTCTGGTAAAACGAGTCACTAAACGATGAATCAAACATCGGTACAACAATACGTTGAGCTTTTTGAGAACTTAACACCGGACAGTGTCACTCAGTTTGAATCACTGGTGACTCCAGATGTTCGCTTCGCCGATCCGTTTAATGATGTTCGTGGATTTTCGAAGATGTGTGAAATTCTGACCGATATGTTTGAGCGCTCAGAGGATCCATCGTTTACCGTCTTTGAATGGTTTGAACAGCCTGGAGCGGCTTATGTTCGTTGGGAGTTCCGTGCGAAGTTGCCAGTATTGGGGGTGTTTACAACAGAGGGGGTCAGTCGTCTCTCTATTAATGAGAGCGGATTGATTGCCGAGCATTTAGACTATTGGGATAGTGCACCTTTGTACATGAAACTACCCCTGTTAGGTCGAATTCTGCGCTCGATCAGAGCGAGAATGGCGCTTCCTTCATAGCATCGCCGCGCATAAAGCTGAGGGTGACGGTACCAATCGTGAATCCCCATTTTTTGACATAGGCTCTGTTGATCAGTACTCCGCCTTGTTGCAGCAACATCCAATCATCGAAGGTGACACGCCAGTTGCCGTCACCTACTTTTAAATCGATGTCATACTGCCAGTTCAAGGCATTCCCCTGGCTGGTTCCGGTTGCTGAACCAATAACGTCATCTGCTCGGCCTTCATAACGACCTGGATTGGATGATGTGATCTCCCAAATGCGCTGATCGCGCTCGCCGTCATCATAGAGGAACTGTTCATCTAAGGTGAGCCTTTGGCCATCCCAGTTTCCATCAATCTCAACTTGAAATTGACGTCTGATGGTACCAAAACGATCTTCGAAGATACCCCAAGCATAGACTTTGCCATTGAAGTACTCCTCTATCTTCAATTCTGGCTGCGATTGACTGATTTGATCGATCTGCATCTGTGAACACCCACTCAACATAACCATCAGTAAAACTGCTATCGCTTTTTTCAACGGATGGTCTCCAAACGCTTTTTAATTCTCTTATGTGTGTTGGCGCTCAACCTAAAGTCGCGAACCACTAACACGGCTATGACTTTAAATACGCTGGGGATAAGAGCGTAGATCAATGCGAGCGCTAAGGGTGTTTGACCCACCAGTTCAAGCAGACCAAAGGCGAGGGTGGCTGAAAGTGCCAGTGCCAGTTTTGTGATCATGTTCCACAGTGCAAAGAGCAAATTCGTTTGTGATTGTCCAAATCGCCAGTGATGGTAATCAGCGACGTCAGCCTGAATCGCATGGGGTATCGCCAGATCAGCTCCCAGCATCGCACCTGTTAATAGACAGATAGGAACGAACAACCAAGCAGTGTCACTACCCAGCAGGCTGGCGGGTACAAATACGACGGCACTGATAAACATGCCAGCTCGCCAAAGGTCTATTCGGTCTAGGGTTCGCGTCAGCTTAATCCATACTGGGATTGAGATGATACAAGCGAGAAAGTAGATCGCAATGTAGAGTGTTCGGTCACTCTCTGGCAATAACAGAACCATTGTGATGTAGAGCGGAAACAGCGTCGCAGGAACGCCATTCGCTAAACCATTAAAAAACCAAGAGATTGCTAGTCTCTTGGCTAAGCGATTTCGTTGAATCGGCCGCCATTTGGAGGCTGGATCTGTTTGAGAATCCTCTTTTCTAGTTAAGGGTTTTAAACGAACCTTAGCCATCAATAGTGTCAGTGTGATGGCCCCCAGTAGCAGTGCAATCCAAACAACGGCTCTGAGTGCTTCGGTGCTTGAGTAACCAAGATAGACCATCAGTGCAGGTATGAGCGCGGAGAGCAGAAGGCCTATCAACCCCAAAAACTCCCTAAACGAAGCGATCGTTATGCGCTCTTGTGCATCGCTGCTTAGACGTACTAGCCAGCTTAGGTAGGGGATTTGAATCAGCGTCCAGCCAAAAAAGAGACCGATTAATCCCAGACTCAGCGAGATGGCAGTATAGGATTCAGCTGGGTAAATCAGCAGCAGTGCAGACGGGATACAAATCAACCCACCTGCGATGATGACCGATCTTTGAGTTGTGTCTGATAGTCGGTCGTTCAACCTCCCTATAAAGGGATCTACGAGGAGGTCTGACACTCTTGCAAAAAACAGAATCAGTGCAATCAGACCAAGCGATAAGCCCCAGTGTTCGTGGTACCAAGTGGGTAGGTTGATATAGAGCGCTAGAGTTGGAAGTGAGAGCGGAAGAGCCGGAAGGGCATAAAATCCTATCTGGCTCTTCGATAGCTTAGTGCTGTACTTTGTAGAGTCCGACATCAATCGAACCCTCTCTAAACCCACCCTCACAGTAAGCTAGATAGTAAACCCACATGCGTCTAAAGCGCTCATCGAACGCTTCGGTCGCCTTGATGCTTGGCCAAGCGTTTAAGAAGTTTCGGCGCCAAATCTCTAGGGTCTTGGCATAATCCAAACCAAACAACTTCTGTTCACAGAGTTTTAGATCCGCTAACAAGATTTCTCCCTCTAGCGCGGTAGGGCTTGGCAGCATGCCGCCAGGGAAAATGTAGCGCTGAATGAAGTCGGCAGAGCTGCGGTACTGTTCAAAACGATCATCGGCAATGCTAATAATCTGCAGGACCGCGCTTCCCCCTTTTTTAAGACGCTTTTTGAGTGTCTCGAAGTAGGTTGGCCAGTGCTCTTCGCCGACCGCTTCAAACATCTCTATTGAGACAATGTGATCGTATTCACCTTGGATGTCACGGTAATCGATAAGCTGTAGGTCCGCCTGATTGTTTAAACCTAAGCGACTCATTCGATCTTTGGCAAATGCGAGCTGCTCTTTTGATAGAGTGATTCCTGTTACCTTGGCGCCAAACTCTTTGGTCGCTACCTCAGCAAAACCACCCCAGCCACATCCGATCTCAAGCACATGCTCACCGGCCTTAAGATCTAACATCTGGCAAATGGTTCGGTACTTGTTGAGTTGTGCCTCTTCCAGTGTCTCATCACTCTCAAACAGAGCTGAGGAGTAGGTGAAGCTTGGGTCTAACCACTGAGCATAGAAGTCGTTGCCTAGGTCGTAGTGGTAAGCAATATTTTTGCGGCTGCCCTTTTTCGTATTCGCACGGCCTAAGTGGCTTAAACGATTGAATAAACGCAGAAGGGGGTGGCCCTTTAGGATGTCATTCACTAAGTTTTCGTTGGCTAGAGCCCAGCGAATAACGCTGACCTCATCGGGTGTTTGCCACTCGCCATCCATAAAGCTCTCTGCAAAGCCGATAGATCCACCTCGGACAAGACGACGCAAGGATTTAAAGCTATTAATCTTAATGATGGCGTGATGTTCATTATCTGTCTGCTGGCCAAAGTCATGAATCATGCCGTTGGGTAGCTCAAGAGTCAGTCGCCCTTTAATCTGTCCATCGAGTGTTTTGTGCAACAGATTCAATGCGCGACGGTTGAACCAACCGAGAGACGACAGCTGCTGGTTGGAAAGGGTCGTAGTGTATTCAGAAGGACGCATCAGAAACCCTCGTTTTATTATCGATTAAAACCACTTGATGAGTCGTACCTTTGACTCGTTTTTGAAGTGGTACGCGTTTAAGCCAGAGTTGGAGCGCTTCCCAATGAATGCCAGCAATCACTTTTAAGGTCATCAAAGGGTATTTAAACAGGACTTTTAGCAGTGTTCTGTTCGTCAGCTCAGTTCGTTTACCAGTAAAGGTGGCGTGCAGAAGGGACCCTTCTGAGTCGGACTGTCGAATGCAGACAGAGACTCGCTGATGGGGTGCCAGCATGCGAAACTGATAGGGCGCCTTCATAGGCATAAATGGAGAGACGTAAAAGCTCTTTTCACTGCTTTGACGAATCTGATCACTCTTACTGTTGGTTGGGATCAGGTAGCTGTGTCGTTCACCGAAGGTGTTGTTTACTTCGTAAAGAATGACACCAAGGTTGCCGTCACAGTCGTAACAGTAGAAGACACTGAGTGGATTAAAGACGTACCCAAACATTCTGGGGTAGCAGAGTAATTTGATACTGTGACCATACTCAGACAGCTCGTATTGCAGCAGCTGCTCTCTCACCTGTTCAGCGAGGTCTCGGTCGCTCCCTTCGCCATGATCACGGTTTTTAAAGCTAAATAGATTCCAACGCTCTTTTGAGAACAGAGTCAGATTAGCGTCGAGGCTATCTAGCTCATCAAGGTCAATCAACATTGAGGCAACTGAGTAGATGAAACGGTGACGCTTAGGCTTGAAGCGGTGATGCATCACCTTGCCTTCATAGAGCGCGGAGCTAAACATTAGGCTGCGCTCTCGGATGTTTGCGTTGTTCTAACGGGCTCTTGAACATGAATACGTCCATTGGGGTTGTCGACGGTCCAAGGTCGCAAAGCGCCTCCGAGCTGTTCCGCAACTGCGAGGCCTGATTGGATACCATCTTCGTGGAAACCATAGCCCATCCAAGCACCGCAGAACCAACTGCGTTGTTGACCTTGAATGGCCCAAATCTCCTTCTGTGCCTCAATGGAACGTTGATCAAACGCAGGGTGGTCGTATAGGAAACTGCCAAGAATCTTATCGGCTTTAGGTTCTTCGATAGGATTGAGTGTGACAAACACATCTTGTTTGGTTTGCAGAGGCTGCAGTGCGTTCATCCAATAGGTCACTGCAAGCTCACCTTCGCCTTGATCGCTTGAGGCCAGATAGTTCCAAGCTGACCAAGCACCTTTACGGACTGGCATCTGGTTAGTGTCAGTGTGTAACAGCGCACGATTGCGTTGGTAAGGAAAGGCGCTCAGAAGTCGCTGCTCTTCCGGTGTTGCGTCAGACAGCATCTCAAGGGTCTGATCAGCATGACAGGCAAATACCACCTGGTCGAAGCGACGCTTCTGTCCGTGGTGATCGATCAGAGTAACTCCGTCAGCATCGCGTTCGACACGGTGTACGCGAGCATTCAAGATGACGCCATCACCCAGTTGCTCAGCGATTTTATTAACGTATTGGCGACTACCACCTATCACTGTACGCCACTGTGGGCGGTCCTTCACTTGAACGAGACCATGGTTCATGCAGAAACGCATAAAGGTCTCTGCAGGGTAGTCCAGCATCTTATCCATGGGCGTTGACCAGATTGCAGCGCTCATGGGCAGAAGGTGCTCATTAATGAAGGTTTGACTGTAACCCTCGCGCTCCAAAAGCTGTCCAAGCGTTAATTCGGCCAGACTAGGGTCGTTATGGAGTCGATCAGAATCTTTGTAAAAAGCTAAGATCTCACGAAGTAGACCCCAATGTTTAAAAGAGAGGAGGTTGCGGCGCTGTGCAAAAAAGCCGCCCAAGCCAGAGCCACTATACTCCACTTTGCCTTTCTCTAGTGAGACGCCGAAGGTCATATTGGTATCGGTAGTGTCTACTTCGAGATATTTGAAGAACTCGACCAGATTGGGATAGTTAACGGGGTTGAATACAATAAACCCTGTATCCACCGGAACGTTGCCTTCGGGAGTGTCGATCTCAACGGTATTTGAGTGGCCGCCAAGGCGATCATCTTTTTCAAAAAGTGAAACGTTATGGCGTTTACTTAAAAGCCAGGCGGCGGATAATCCGGAGATACCAGAACCGATAACTGCGATATTCAATGGTTTTAAAGGCCTTACATTCATTATTGAGTCCATGCAAAAACAAGCTTGAATTTCGTTACGAACAGTCTACCTTGATAGATCAAAAGATGTCGGTTATTTTCAAAAAAGTGGCCAACGGTCAATTTTTACTATTTACTGTTCAAAATGTGATCCATTTATAAACCCTCTAACGTAGTGAAAGCGATGACTGATAACAGATCCGAGGAAACTGATGTGACTGCAGCAGTGGCAATAGCGGAGCAAAAAAAGAAGAAGGAGCGGGATGCATGGTCAGACCTGCTCGCGTCGCTTTCTGAAACCCGCAGTAAAGTGGATTTCAGCCGCTTATACGAACATTTTGCACCCAGAGTGAAAGCGTACATTATCCGTTTTGGAATGCCGGTAGCGGCAGCCGAAGAGCTGACACAGGAATCGATGCTGGCCGTATGGCGTAAAGCGCACCTGTACACGCGCAGTAAAGCCAGTGCCAGTACCTGGATTTTCACATTGGCAAGAAACCAATGCATCGATCGCCTTCGCAGAGAGAAAGCGGTTGAATACGAGTTACCTGAAGAAGAGATCGATCCCGATCAACGTCATTACGGCGAGCATGCCGTTCTTGAAGAGAGAATGAGTGGAGCCATCGCCAAGTTGCCTGAAGCTCAGGCACAGGTTCTCTACCTCTCATATTATGAGGGTAAGAGTCATTCAGAAATTTCCGAGCAGTTAGGTATACCGCTCGGCAGCGTTAAATCGAGATTGAGATTGGCATTCAGCAAACTCAAAGCTCATTGGGGAGAAGAAGAGTGAAAATAAGTCATCATCTTGACGATGCTACCCTTATGGCACGTGCCGCCGGCGCGCTGTCTGATGGTATGACACTGTTGGTTGATAGTCATCTTCACTGGTGCAAGACCTGTCAAACTAAAGCGTGGGAAGCAGAGTGTATCGGCGGTGAGTTACTTTCTGACATCCAACCGCAAGCGATGAGCGAAGGCTCTTTAGACTCCATTTTGGGTATGCTCGATGGTAGCGAAGAGGTGGTTGCTGAACGAGCTGTCAAAGTCAAAGGCAGTGCAGAAGTTCCAGAACCTCTGGCGCAAATTGTCGGATCTGACCTGGATGCCATTGAGTGGAAGCGTCTTGGCCCGGGTGTGCAACATTACGATTTTAATTTCCCTGGAGAGGGAGCGTGTCGTCTTCTTAGAATTCAGCCTGGCGTCTCTGTGCCGCACCATACCCACAAGGGTAATGAGCTGACGATGATCCTTCGTGGCTCGTACAGTGACGATGTGGGGCGTTTCTGTCAGGGCGATGTCGCAGATCTTGATGAAGAGATCAAACACCAGCCGATCGTTGATACCGGTTCTGAGTGCGTCTGTCTGATCGCAACTGAAGCGCCACTTAAATTTACAGGTATTATGGGTCGTCTGGCTCAGCCATTCATTGGTCTGTAATCACTATTGAAATAAGAAGACCGGTTTTAAAGCCGGTCTTTTTTTTGGGGAAAACATGAATATCGTCTGGTTTCGCAATGACCTTAGAGTAGCCGCAAACCCAGCATTGGAAGCTGCGCAACGTAATGGATTGGCCACGGTGGCCCTTGTCTGTCTGACTCATGAGAGCTGGTCGGAACATAACGAATCGCCTCAACGTATGGGGCTATGGCGAGATCGGTTACTGCAGGTTAAAGGCGAGCTTGAATCTCTCAATGTGCCCTTAAAAGTGATTCAGGCAGGGCACTTTGATCACTGTGCCAGTGCCATTAGAAACCTGGCAACAGAGTTGTCAGCAACTCACTTTTTCTTCAATCACGAGTATCCACTAAATGAGCAGTTGCGCGATGATGCAGTCGTTGCAGCCCTTCAACCTGATGTGAGCTGTCAGGGTTTTCATGGTGAGGTGATCATTCCACCCGGAGAGGTTAAAACTCAAACGGGTACAGACTTTAAAGTCTATACCCCATTCTCTCGTGCATGGCGGGCAGCGTTACCTCGATTTGACTACTCAATTAAAGCGATGAACACCCCTTTCCCAGAGACCGCACTTCACTCTGATGACATCCCAGACGATCTTGGCTGGCGCCCACTGTCCTATGATAAAGAGTTGTGGCCCGTTGAGACCGAAGCGATCCGTGAACGTGTCTACGAGTTTGTCCGTGAACGGGAGTTGGATTACAAAGAGCATCGTGACTTTCCAGCAATCAACGGGACCTCCCAGTTATCGCCTTACTTGACCATTGGTGCTGTGTCACCACTACAGTTGATGCATGTTCAAAGACAGGAGCGTGAGAACGATGGCTGGTTAGAGAGCAGTTGGCTCAATGAGATCATCTGGCGTGAGTTCTATCGTCACCTGACGGTTGCGTTTCCAGAGCTGTCTAAACTTGAGCCGTTTAGACCAGAAACTGAGCAGAAGATTCAGTGGTTGGATCGTGAGCCGCTGTGGCAGGCTTGGTGTCAGGGTGAGACAGGGTTTCCGATTGTCGATGCAGCGATGAAACAGCTGTTAACAACAGGTTGGATGCACAATCGACTGCGTATGGTCGTGGCCAGCTTTTTAACTAAATTAATTGGCATCGATTGGCGCCGCGGTGAGAAGTTCTTTATGGAGCATCTGATTGATGCTGATTTCCCATCCAACAACGGTGGTTGGCAGTGGTCTGCTTCAGTGGGTGCTGATGCCGCTCCCTATTTTCGAATCTTCAACCCGACTGCGCAAAGCGAGAAGTTCGATGCCAAAGGTGAATTTCTTGTGAAGTGGTTGCCAGAGCTGGCCGCGCTACCGCCTAAAGAGCGTCATAAGCCGGGGGCAGGGCAGGCGTTTGGTCGTCCCGCGCCGATCATTGATTACTCTCTTGAGCGAAAACGCGCGTTGGACGCTTATAAAGAGGGCTAGGATCTGGCACACTTCCTTCCAAGTTTTTTGGGAGAGTGTAAATGGATTGGGAAAGGCTGCTAACGCGCAAACGTTATGGTCACGACGAAGTAGAATCGGCGGAGCAGGGTCGAAGCCACTTCCACAAAGATCATGACCGAATCATCTTTAGTAGTGCTTTCCGTCGCTTGGGTCGTAAGACGCAAGTGCACCCTATGTCCCTCAACGATCACATCCATACTCGTCTGACTCACTCCATTGAGGTAGGCAGTCTTGGGCGTAGTCTGGGCATTCGTGCCGGCGAGTTGATTGCTGATCAGCTGCCAAAGGGCATATCGCCTGATGACTTGGGGATGATTGTGCAGTCGGCCTGTCTGGCTCACGATATTGGTAACCCCCCTTTTGGTCATGCTGGCGAGTACGCCATTCGTGATTGGTTCCGTCAGCGTCAAGAGGATCAGCGTTTCTCGCAGCTCTCTGAAGACGAGTTTTTAGATCTAAAAACCTTTGAAGGTAATGCGCAGGGGCTCAGGGTCGTCACCAAGATCGAGAACCATCTCTTTGATGGTGGTCTGCGCTTAACCTACCCAACTCTAGGAACACTATTGAAATACCCTTGGACAGCTCGTCACGGTGGTAAGAAGGGTAAGTTCAGCTGTTATCAAGCGGAACTTCCTTTAGTAGCATCACTGGCCAAAGATCTTGGTCTGCCTCAGCTTGAAGAGGATCGCTGGGCGCGTCACCCTCTGAACTTCCTAATGGAGGCGGCGGATGATATCTGTTACGCCATATTGGATCTTGAAGATGCTATTGAGTTGAACCTGCTTAGTTTCGATGAGGTTAAACCTATCTTGTTAACGCTCTGCGGCGACCTGGAGTTTGATGATGAGATCTTCGCGACCCAGGCCTCTGCACGACGTAAGATTTCGGCACTTCGTGGTCGAGCGATGGAGAACATGGTCGACTCAGCGGTGCAGGTGTTTGCCGATCAGCTGCCAGAGATCTTGTCAGGTCAATATCAGGGTGAGCTTCTCAGTGATGGCGATCCCATGGTTAGAGATGGGTTGGCTGCAGCGAAACGTATCGCCCAAGAGCGGGTCTTTCCAGACAATCGAAAAGCAGAGCTAGAGGTGGGTGCCTATACTATTCTAGGTGTGTTGGTTGAGGCTTTTATCGAGGCGGTCTGGGAGCAGCACCAAAAGCAGGGAGAAGATCTCTGTTATCGCAGTGAAAAGATTATCGGTCTGATGGGGATTCATGCCCCCTCTTCGGGTGAGTCGCTCTATCAAGGCTACATGCGTGCCTTGGACTTTATTAGCGGTATGACCGACTCCTATGCAAGCTACCTTGCTCGACAGATCGGTGGAGGAATAAAGGTTTAATATGGCATCACTTCAAGATCAGCTTAGTCGACTCGTCTACAGCACGGAAAAAGGTAACCTCTGTCCTGATTGTGGCGAAGCGTTAACCGCTTGTATCTGTTCAGAGCAGGCAGAGCAGACGCGCATTGCCGCAATGGATGGGGTAGTTCGCATTCGTCGTGAAACCTCTGGGCGAAAAGGCAAAGCCGTCACTACCATTTCCGGTGTGCCAAGAGTTGAGTCTGAATTAAAGACGCTTCTGAAAAAGTTGAAGCAGGGGTGTGGTTCAGGCGGTGCTGTCAAAGAGGGAATTATTGAGATTCAAGGTGATCACCGCGACAAACTTAAAACCCTCTTAGAGAAAGAGGGTTTTACCGTTAAGTTAGCGGGCGGTTAGAGGCCGATTGCTCGCTCCGAGAGTGCCAGTTCCATTCGGGCGCGCAGCAAAGAGTAAAGCTGTATTGCCGCATCAATCTCCTCTTTGCGGTTCGTAAGACTCTCGATATTTAAGCCCAGCGGTAGATCCAATTCGGCGCAAGATTCCAAAATCATCTGCAAGTTGGTGTAACAGATCTTAATAGACTCTTTAAGTGGCTGATCGGCATCCAAAATTCGGTAGCTGGTCGCCTCTGGTACCGAAATACCCAACCACTTCATAAACTCAAGGGTCTTCTCACTGCCACAAGGTGTGAAAGTCAAAATGATTCGTGCCGGCTCCATATCGAGCTGTTTGCAGCGACGAGCATAGGAGGTCAGCATGTCGATGGTCGCTTGTGCGTTATAAACCGCTTGCGAGATGAAGAAGTGACAGCCCTCTTTCTGCTTGGTCACCATGCGCTCGTGTTCATCGCCTTTTTTCTGATGGCGCTCTGCGATACAGACACCGCCAAGGGCAATTGTTTTATGAGACTCTTCCAGTGATTGGTAGGCATCATTCAAACTGAACTTGTAGTCACCTTCCGAGGAGGGGGCGCCAACCAGGACGATATTGTTCTGGTGGTAGGTCTCAGTCGTCTCTTCTACCCACTCTTCAAACTCTTGTCGACTACCTTGAGCAACACTGTTGTAGGTGATGGTTCCGCAGCCGCTCTTTTCGTGAAGCAATTTAGCGTAGTGGCGCGGGTCACGTGTTTGAGCAAAGGGGAATGGGCGAGGTGTGTCGATGCGAGTGCTCTCGTCCTGAATGTCATAAACGATAATGCCATCGAACGCGATACGGTCGAGTCGTTCCAGCAGCTTGTCAGCAATGCCTGACATCACTTCATCTTCGGTGCCCATTTTGGGTGGGGTAGTACCGATGACATAAACCCCTTGGTCCGTACCGATTAATTTGTCCTGAAGTGAGCAGCTCATCTCTATTCCAATTGCTTCTTTTAAGTGTGGCTTAGTATAAACGTGAGTGGATTTCATGAAAATTGCATATCCCATGAAATTTTTTTCTTAAGATATGCATGACGTTCAATTTAGAGCTTTCGAACGACGTTGACACCGTCGCGCAGAGTCAGAAAGACGTTTTCCACCTCGGGGTCCTCTGCAATCAGTCGGTTTGTTTCAACTAACACATCATCGATATCGGATTCTGGTTGAATGACCTTGCCAGACCAGAGCACGTTATCAAGTACGATTAAGCCACCTGGGCGAGTCAGCTCTTTAACCTTTAAGTAGTAGTTTAGGTAGTTGCGTTTGTCGGCATCGATAAAGGTGAAATCCAATGGGCCATCAAGTTGATCTGCAAGAGTTTCAAGGGTGTCGATGGCAGGACCAAAGATCACGTCAATCTTTTTGCCGTGTTCGCTTCGCTCATAAAAGGTTTTTGCGAAGTCGATCGCGCGTGGGTTGGTTTCACAGCAGATAAGCTTGCCATTATCCGGCATGCCTTCCGCAATGGATAGCGCTGAATAGCCTGTGAACATACCAATTTCAAGGGCGCGTTTCGGCTGAGCAATCGCAGAGAGCATCTTAAGTGTTCGGCCGACCAGGCGGCCAGATAGCTTTTGTGGCCATCCCATATTTTGGTTGGTTTGGTCGATCAACTCCTGCAGGAGTTCGGGCTCTGCTGAAGTAGAGATAAAGGCATAGTCTTCGACCTGTTCGTCGACGAGAAAGTCAGGCATGGGATACTCAGTTATTGATTAAGGGTGGAGATGATGGCGCTGCCCCACATGGTGACGCTCTTTCCATCTTCGGTCCAAAGGTATTGGCAAAGTTTAATATCAGACTCAATGCAGCTTTGCTGGCTGATTGCGACACCGGTAGGTAGGGTTTGGCAGCCCTGTTCTGGCTCCTTGCCCACTCCATACAGACGTGCGCTCAACAGCGAGCGATAGAGAGACTCGGTTTCGCACACCCAGTGCTTTCCTTCATCGCTAAGAGCGTTGGCGGTTGGAGTGAGTGCAAGTGCAGCGAGCGATCCTAAAATTATTTGTCTAACTTTCATTTTAATCTCTGTGCAGGTCCGTACAATATCGCTAAAAGGAGATTATAACTATGAACGAATCGCTATACATCTTTCTGTTAACCGGCGTCTTCTCAATGTCGGCTGCGCTGAGTGTAGGTGCCATCAACAAAATGCCAGAATCTGATCGTCCTGCATGGTTTGCGGTGAAGCAGAATATGGTCATGATGGTGGTGCTCGGTAATCTTGCTGCGCTAACGCTGGTGGGTTCTCTGGCCTATGGATTTCAGACCTTGCACTGGTCGATTCCATTGAGCTCAATGTTCATCACCTTCCCGATCGTGCATCAGTTATTGGTGGTCAAATTGATCGGTGCTACCAAGGCACTATTCTTAACAGTTCCTGCTACCTTGGCCTCTATTGCGGTGCTCTATATCTACTGGCCCTAATCGTTAATTTGTCCTACCTAAAAACGCAGCCTCGGCTGCGTTTTTTGTTTTTAGTTCTTAAGACGCAAAAATGTTGCGATGTTATGTGTAAATCTAATGTAAACCTAAGAGAGTGTTTTTTGCCGGTTATCAATAGTATATTTTGATTTTGTGCTTACAATCTAATTTTAATGCAAATATTTTGCATAAATTAAAAATTATTGGCGTTTTATTTGTGTGTTAGTATTGTTGTTTAATATCTATAATTTGCATTAGTTTCGTTAATTTTTTGTAAATATAATTAAGTTACTGTCTATTTATCAATAATGACGCAAAATTTGTGCGTAAATTAGAAAATATTGTTATTTATATGATTTATATGGGTTGCATTGGTAGTTTTTGCAAAAATTTCTCATTAAATTAAAGATAAACGCAAATATTTTGCGTTAAGTGTTGGAATGCTTGGTTGGGTTGTGTATATTTTGAGCAATGGACGATTTAATCGTCATCACTGGCTTTAGGATTTGTAATCTGTGGATGCAAAAGATTGGGAGATAATTCGTGCGCTCCAGCAAGATGGACGTCGCACCACGAATGAGATCGCGGATAGCGTTCGTCTCTCAGGCTCGGCCGTGTCTCGCCGTATCGCACGTCTAGAAAAAGACGGCATCATTTCTGGTTACACCGCACTCGTAGATCCCGATAAGGTTGGTTATACCGCCACCGTCATGGTTGAAATTACGCTCGATAGCCAGTCTGATGCGGCTCAATCAGAGTTTGAGCGTGCGGTTGCTAAGGTCCCGAGTGTCAGATCCTGTTACCTAATGAGCGGCGATGCGGATTATCTATTAAAGGTAGCAGCAAGAGATTTGCGTGACTTTGAACGGTTGCGCCGAAAGGTTTTGAGTGATTTACCGCATGTTTCACGTATGCAGACGTCGTTTGCTTTACGCGAAATCGTCAATCACTTGGAGTACGCGCCGGAGAGCGCATAACAATGGTTAAACGTAATGAAAATTGGGTGTGAATCGTGGATTCAAAAATGATTGTAGCTCTTGATATCGGTACCTCTAAGGTCGTCTGTATGGTGGCCGAGATCGGTACGGACGGTGATATTGAGGTCGTGGGCGTCGGCTCTCACCCATCACGCGGTTTAAAACGCGGTGTGGTCGTTAACATCGAATCTACTGTGCAGTCGATCCAGCGAGCGGTTGAAGCGGCTGAGTTGATGGCGGGAGTCAAAATTCACTCAGTCAGTGTGGGCGTATCTGGTAGCCATATTGCGAGTCAAAACTCACACGGTATTGTTGCTCTGCAGAGTAAAGAGGTGACTCAATCAGACGTAGAGCGTGTCATTGAGGCTGCTCAAGCGGTCGCGATTCCGGCGGATCAGCGCATTCTGCACATCCTTCCGCAAGAGTATTTGATTGATAACCAAGAGGGCATCAAAGAGCCGCTTGGCATGTCCGGTGTGCGTTTGGAAGCTAAGGTTCATCTGATTACCGGTGCGACTAACGCCATTCAGAATATTGAGAAGTGTGTTCGCCGCTGTGGTCTTGAGATCGATGCCGTAGTTCTTGAGCAGTTGGCATCGGGTTACGCGGTGTTGACTGATGATGAGAAGGATCTGGGTGTCTGCATGGTTGATATCGGCGGTGGTACCACCGATATCGCGATCTTTACTCAAGGTTCAATTCGTCACACAGCTGTGATTCCTGTTGCGGGCGATCAAGTCAGCAATGATATTGCCATGGCATTGCGCACCCCAATGCAGCATGCCGATCAGATCAAAATGAAGTACGCCTGTGCATTGGCGCAGTTAGCGCGTGCTGATGAGACGATCAAAGTTCCAAGCGTCGGTGATCGTCCTGCGCGAGATCTATCACGCCAAGCTCTGGCTGAAGTGGTGGAGCCGCGTTATGAAGAGCTGTTTACCCTAGTTCAGCAAGAGCTTCGCCGCAGTGGGTTTGAAGATCTAGCGGCAGCCGGCATCGTCCTGACCGGCGGTACTTCGAAGATGGAAGGCGCGGTTGAGCTCGCTGAAGAGATATTCCACATGCCTGTTCGTTTGGCTAAGCCAACGGGTGTAGGCGGTGTTGATGATCTGTTGAGTAACCCTATCTACGCAACGGCGATTGGTCTGTTGCTCTACTCGGCGGATAACGACCTTGATCAGCATGTGGATGCCGAAACAATGACCGATTTTGGTTTGATGCCGGACGATATTGCTGAGCATCAGCCTGAGAAAAAACGAGTTAAAAAAGAGCCATCAGAAGGGTGGGTCTCTAAAACAAAATCTTGGTTAAAAGGTAACTTTTAATCAGAGCTTAGTTGGCAGTAACCGGCAAAGATCGGGCCTGCCTTACATAAAACCTGGAGGAAGATATGTTTGAGTTAGTAGAAGATACAAACGAGAACGCAGTAATCAAAGTTGTCGGTGTCGGTGGTGGAGGCGGTAACGCAGTCAACCACATGGTCGCGTCGGATGTAGAGGGTGTAGATTTTATCTGTGCCAATACCGATGCTCAGGCACTTGGAAAAATGGCCGCTAGTACAGCCCTTCATATCGGTGGTGATATGACGAAAGGCTTGGGTGCGGGCGCTAACCCGGATGTTGGTCGTCAGGCAGCGGTCTCTGACCGTGAACAGATTGCCGACTCTCTGCGTGGTGCCGACATGGTCTTCATCACTGCTGGCATGGGTGGTGGTACCGGTACGGGTGCTGCACCGATCGTTGCCGAAGTGGCTAAAGAGATGGGAATTCTGACGGTGGCGGTCGTCACTAAACCCTTCCCATTTGAAGGCAAAAAACGCATGAAGATTGCGGAAGAGGGTATTCGTGAGCTGCAGGAGCAGGTCGACTCTCTGATTATTATCCCTAACGAGAAACTGCTTCCTGTGCTAGGTAAAAACACCAGCTTGATCAAAGCCTTTGGTGAAGCCAACGATGTACTTAAGGGCGCCGTTCAAGGCATTGCTGACCTCATTATCCGTCCGGGCATGATCAACGTCGACTTTGCAGACGTTCGCACGGTGATGTCTGAAATGGGCATGGCCATGATGGGTACCGGTCATTCGCGTGGTGATGAGCGTGCAGCAGAAGCGACGGAAGCGGCGATTAAGAGTCCACTGCTTGAAGATGTTGATCTGAAAGGCGCAAGTGGCATTTTGGTGAACATCACAGCGGGTATGGACCTTAGCCTGGGTGAGTTCGCTGAAGTGGGTGAAATTGTTGAAGAGTACGCGTCAGACAATGCGACCATTGTGGTCGGTACCGTTATCGATCCAGATATGAGTGAAGAGCTCAAAGTCACGGTAGTAGCGACTGGTTTAGCTCAGGCTCAACAGGCGGGTGCCCGTGTTGTAAACAGTGATGTGACAACCGGTGGTCCAACTCAAGTAGAGGTGAAAACGGCGCCACCTACGGCCTCTGATTTCAGCCAGCTTGAGTTGCCAACAGTAATCCGTAATCGTCAGGCTCAACAAGCCGAGCAGGCGGTTGAGATGGAAGAGCCAGTACAACAGAAAACCGGTACTGATGATATGGAGTTCTTGGATATCCCAGCCTTCCTGCGTCGTCAGGCCGATTAATTAAGTTTTAAACCGTCCAGGTTTCCCGCTCCCCATTATTGGGTGAGCGGGTCTTTTACTGCGACGAGCAGAAACTCGTGATTCCCATCACCCCCTTTAATAGGGCTGTCGATGTAGGTCACTACTCTCATCTCTAACTCGGACATCAGCGTTTTAAAACGCTCCTCCAGCTCTTTATAGAGATCCGTCGATTTGACGATTCCCCCCTTGCCTATGTGCTCCTTTCCTAACTCAAACTGAGGTTTCACCAGTGTGACTAGGTAGCTCCCTCTGTCCAGTAGTTGGCAAAGTCCCGGCAAAATAAGGGTTTGCGAAATGAATGAGACATCCATAACGGCTAGATCAAACTGTCCAGTGGGGCTGTGTGCTTTTAGCTCAGGCTTGAGTTCACGCGCGTTATAGCCTTCAAGGCAGGTCACCTTTGGGTTGGATCTCAGCTTCTGTGCCAGCTGGTCATGTCCCACTTCAATACCTAGTACAGAGGCGGCACCCTGTTGAACGAGGTAATCGGTAAAGCCACCGGTTGATTGTCCAACATCGATGGCATGAACATCGTTAAGATCAATTTGGCAGATCTCAACGGCGCCTTTCAGTTTCAGTGCACCACGCGAAACGTACTGGTCGACTTCAGACAGAGTCACCTGAAACTCAGTCGACTCGGGAAGCTTGATGCCGGGTTTGCTTAAGATGCGCCAGGCTTTATCAAGGTAGCTAACGCGCCCCTCTTTAATGGTACGTTGTGCTTGCGTGCGACTATCACACAGACCTTTATCCAGCAGTAGTTGATCAGCGCGTTTCATCTTGGCTCCCAAATTAGTTGGCTAATAGTAAACAAAGTTCTACTACTTGTCAGAACCAGGATCTCTGCGATAATGGCCTGAGTTTAATATTCTTGATCAGGAGCGCTTCATGTCTAATCGCAGCACCATCTCTACACCCAATGCACCGGCTGCCATTGGTACCTATTCACAAGCTGTCAAAGTGGGTAACACGGTCTACATCTCAGGTCAGATTCCTTTGATTCCAGAATCGATGGAGCTGGTGACTGAAAGCTTCGAAGCGCAGGCCGTTCAGGTGTTTGAAAATTTAAAAGCGATTGCTGAAGCGGCAGGTGGCTCGCTCAACGAAGCAGTGAAATTGACTATTCTTTTGAGTGATATGTCGCACTTTGCCAAGGTCAATGAGGTGATGGCGCGTTACTTCGACGAGCCCTATCCAGCGCGTGCTGCGTTTGCTGTGAAAGAGTTGCCTAAGTCAGTCGATATCGAGATCGATGCCATCATGGTGACAGCCGACTAATCATGCCTCGTCCTCTTGTTGCTGAGATCGATTTAGCTGCCCTCAAACATAATTTGGCACTGGCCAAGCAGCAAAATCTGCAGGCCAAAACTCTGGCCGTGGTTAAAGCGAATGCTTATGGTCATGGCGCTGTTAAGGTGGCGCTAGCCTTAGAGTCTGATGCCGATGCCTTTGGTGTTGCCTCTATCGAGGAAGCGCTAGAGCTGCGTGAGGGTGGCCTTAAAGCGCCTGTTCTGCTGCTTGAAGGTTGCTTTTCAGAGGAGGAGTTAGCCTCTTGTGAGCGTCAAAACTTTTGGGTGGTCTGTCACAGTGACTATCAAATTGAGTGGCTAATTCGCTATCTGTCGACGACCGATTGGCGACCACAGATCTGGTTAAAAGTGGACTCTGGTATGCATCGCCTCGGTTTTGATGCAGATGCCGTAGCGGGTGTAATGGAGCAGTTCTCCTCTATAGAGGGACTGCCTACACCGGTTATGATGAGTCACTTTGCCTGCGCCGATCAGCCTGCCCATCCTCGTAATGAGGTTGCACAGTCGCGGTTTAATCCAGTCAAAACTAACCTCAGTAGTTTTGCTAACTCTGCCGGAATTTTTACCCAAGCAACGCCTGCTGATAGTTGGCAGAGGCTAGGCATTGGGCTTTATGGTGGAACGCCGAGTGAGCTGGGTTTGCAAGGTTTGCAGCCTGCTATGACGCTGAAAACAGCCATTATTGCGTTGCGCGATATTTCACCGGGTGAGTCGGTGGGTTACGGTGCAACCTATACCGCGGAATCACCTCGTAAAATTGCGACGATCGCCATTGGGTATGCCGATGGCTATCCGCGCCAAGCGAAGCAAGGTACACCTGTGTTGGTTAATGGTGTTGAAGCACCGATCGTCGGTCGTGTCTCAATGGATATGATTACCGTTGATGTGACCGATTTGCCGTCAGTGTCGGTAGGTGATGAGGTGATCATGTTCAATGAACAGTTACTTGCGGATAGGGTCGCTAAATGCTGCGATACCATCGACTACACGCTGTTTGCGGGGCTAACAGCGCGTGTTCCTAGGCGGTATTCTGAGTGAGTCTCTGGAAAACGCTGTCAGAGCGGGTGACAGGCTGAAGGCCAGTCACCATGACTCCGTAATACGTTACGTGCACCGGTGACTGGCTTTAGCCTGTCATCCGCCTTCTATTTACGCTCCAACCTACCACATCAAATCATCAGGAATCGCGTAATCCGCATAAGGATCATCCTCATCACTCACCTGTTGATCGCTAGACAGAGGAATGATTCGTTCAGGACGACGCTGTTCTATTCGTTCTGCCACAACGGCCGGTACTAAAGCATAACCTTCACCGAGTTTAGCGACCCGTATCTGGGCGCGAGTAAGCGGCTGAAACATCGATTCATCGATGTAGATGTGCTTGATGGTCTTGCCATCAGCGAACTGGTAACGAGTCTCTGCGCGCTCTGATATTGTAATTTGATGATGTTCAATCAGCTGCTTCACTTGAGCATCGATCGCTCTCTCGGCCTGTTCGGCATCACGTGCCTCATTCAAGGCGCGATCTTGTGCCGCTTTCTGCTCGCGTTTGGCTTGGATATCCGCTTGCTGTTTGGCTTTTTCTGCAGCGACCTCATCAGGAGACTGCTTTTTCTTTTTGCGCTTCTCAATCGTCGCCTTTTTTGCCTGTTGTTTGTTAGCAAGGCCCGCTTTTAACAATTGGTCCTGAAGTGATCCCGCCATGACACCTGTTTCCATAAGTTCTAGAATGCGCGGAGTTTAACATAGCTTTTTCATTGAGGTATTTGTGAATTTAGTTGAGTGGTTAACCCTATTAGCGGTCTGTACTTTGGGGGCAGTTTCACCCGGTCCCAGCCTTTTGGTTGTTGTAAACCAGGCGTTAAATGGATCCCGTGTTCATGGTCTATTAACTGCAATCTCGCACGGTTTAATGGTCGGTGGTTGGGCTCTATTGACGGTCGTAGGGTTAAGTCAGCTGCTGGCTCGTTTGCCTTGGATAGAGGTGGGTTTAACCGTCATCGCCGCCCTTTATCTACTGAACATGGCACGCGGCGCTTGGCAGGGTGGATCGATGAAGATTGCGCCTGAAGAGCGCGCGCGAACCAGTTATTGGCAGGCGATTCGTGATGGGGCCGTTATTGCGACCTTCAATCCTAAGTTGATGCTCTTTTTTATTGCGATTTTTGCCCCTTTTGTCGGCTCTGAATCAACCTTTGAAACGCAGACGCTGCTGGTCGTAACGCCCTGGGTTACTGATACCCTCTGGTACATCATCGTTTCGCTACTGCTAAGTACACGCAAAAGCTTGGCGCTACTGGAAAAGCACGAGCAGCGAATCAATCGAGGCATGGCGGTGGCATTGACGCTTCTGGCGGGTGTGATGCTGTCAGGTCTGCTTTAACTTCATTTGCAATAGCCTAGCGGGGTGCTTATACTTCGCGCTCCTCATTCGAGGTGTTTTTGTGGTGGCTCCATTGGTCCTCCCGCAATGATAAACCGTGAACCTGGTCAGGCCCGGAAGGGAGCAGCCACAGCGGTCGACTCATGTGCCGGGATGTGGCTGGTGGGGCCATCTCCATTTCTGGTAAAAATTCCCGCTGTTTGACTCTCCCTCACCAACGATAAATGTTAGTATCGGGTTAAAATTTTCCGACCACTGAGGATAGGATGAGTTATCAGGTTTTAGCCCGTAAATGGCGTCCCCGTCGTTTCGTTGAAACGGTAGGGCAGGAGCACGTTCTAAAAGCGCTTGTGAATGCGCTCGACGAGAACCGGTTGCACCACGCCTATCTGTTTACCGGCACGCGAGGTGTGGGTAAAACCTCCATTGCACGTCTGTTTGCTAAAGCGCTGAACTGCCAAGAGGGCGTCAGCTCGGAGCCATGTGGTCGTTGTAGCTCCTGTATCGAAATTGCTGAAGGTCGATTTGTTGATCTTATCGAGGTCGATGCGGCTTCACGTACCAAAGTGGAAGATACCCGTGAGCTGTTAGAGAACGTGCAATATGCACCAACTCAAGGTCGCTACAAAGTCTACCTAATAGACGAGGTACACATGTTGTCGACCTCGTCATTCAATGCCTTGTTGAAGACGTTGGAAGAGCCACCACCGCACGTTAAATTCCTACTGGCGACAACCGATCCACAGAAACTGCCAGTGACCATTTTGAGTCGTTGTCTTCAGTTCAACCTGAAGAACATGGCGCCAGAGAAGATCGTCTCTCACCTTCAGTTTGTACTGGGCGAAGAGTCCATCCCCTTTGATGACGCTTCACTCTGGCTGATTGCGCGTTCTGCGGATGGGTCTATGCGTGATGCGCTGTCGTTGACCGATCAGGCCATTGCGTTTGGCTCTGGTGCGCTGCGTGAAGGTGATGTGCGTGCTATGTTGGGTACCATTGATCATCGCTTGGTGTTTGATCTACTGGATGCGATTGTGGCCGGTGACGGTAAAGCAACGATCGATCGAGTAGCAGCCATGGCTGAGTTTTCGCCCGATTTTGCTGGTGTATTAGCTGAGATGATCTCGATTCTGCATCGAGTAGCCTTGGCTCAAGTGGTGCCTGCTGCGATCGATAATAGCTTAGGGGATCAGGCTCAGATTCAAGCGCTTGCTGGCAAGGTGCGTGCAGAAGAGATACAGCTCTACTACCAAATCGCATTAACAGGCCGTCGTGATCTGCCGATGTCACCGAACCCTCGTGAAGCATTAGAGATGTGCTTGTTACGTATGTTGGCCTTCCGTCCTGTCGATCAGCGTCCTATCGATGCGCCACCCGTTAAGCCGTCTGAGATCTCTAGGCCTGTTGAAAATGAGCCTGCTGTCAGTGAGCCGGAACCACAGCCAGCGATCGAAACGCCAGTTGTTGAAAAGCCGCTAGAGACTCAAGCGACGCTAGCGCAGCCAGAGTCTGCTCCAGTGAATGATCCCCCGCCATGGGAGGATATTCCCGCTGAGGCCTATGCAGATCAGGAGCCAACGGCAAAAAAGTTTGAAGCGGACTCGATGGAGGCCGTATCGGCTCCGTTGGAGTCCGCTAGGGTTGAGCCATCTGAACCATTTAAGCCAGCTGAGCCCATGGATAAACTCATGGATGAGCCGGCTATTGACCCTGTTGAATCTAACGACAGTGCGATTGATCTGTTTGGCGAAGAGACGCCACTAGCCACTTACGATAAGCCGGATGAGCAACCAGTAGTTGAAGAGGTTAAGCCAGTAGAGGCAGTTGAGCCGGTTGAGCAGAAAGAACAGGCTAAAAAAACGCTAGAAAAATCAATTACGCTCTCCAATTTTGCGCTTGAAGATTGGGTGCATTTGATTGCCCAACTGGATCTAACCGGTATGACCGAGAGCTTGGCTAAGGCGATGTCCCTTGAGACACTTCAGGGGAACCGTATGGTGTTGCACTATACGGCTGAGCAGGAAGCGCTCTTCAATGATCAGCACAAACAACGTATTGCTGATGCGATTACCGCCTTTTTCCAAGAGCCGATGTCGGTTGATTTTCAGCTGGCTGAACAGACTCGTGAAACGCCGGTGAACTACCGTATTCGCCGTGCTGAAGAGCGACGCATAGCGGCGGTAAGGCATTTGAAACAAGATCCCAATGTGGAACGATTAATTGAGATGTTCGATGGACAGTTAGATGAACTCTCCGTTGAGCCTTTAGAGATAGAGTGAGGTCATAGTTATGATGAAAGGTGGAATGGGCAACCTAATGAAGCAGGCCCAAAAGATGCAAGAGGACATGCAGAAAGCGCAAGAGGAGATCGCTCGCGCTGAAGTGACGGGTGAAGCGGGTGCAGGTCTTGTCAGCATCGTTATGAACGGTCGTCACGACGTAAAACGTGTCAGCATCGATGACTCTTTGATGGAAGAGGATAAAGAGATTCTAGAAGATCTTATCGCTGCAGCGGTTAATGATGCGGTGCGTAAGGTTGAAACCACCAGCCAAGAGCAGATGTCGAAAATCACCCAAGGTATGGGTATGCCACCTGGCTTTAAGATGCCGTTTTAATTATGTCGTTAACCCCTAAGCTAGAATCGCTAATCAGCGCACTGCGTCGCCTACCGGGAGTGGGCCCTAAGACGGCTCAGCGTATGGCGTTGCACCTGTTAGAGCGTGATCGCGATGCTGCCATCCAGATCAGTGGTGCGCTGGCTGATGCTGCTCAGAATATTGGTGAGTGTGAACAATGCCACTCGCTCTCTGAGCAGGCCGTCTGCGATATCTGCAGTAATGCAGCGCGTGATCGTAAAACCTTGTGTGTTTTGGAATCACCGATTGATCTGATGGCGATCGAGCAGACGGGGGGCTACGCAGGCCTCTATTTTGTATTGGGCGGGCACCTGTCGCCGATCGATGGAGTAGGGCCGGAAGATTTGAAAATCGATCAGCTTTTGGATCGAGTCTACCAGGGCGAGATTAACGAACTGGTGTTGGCCACCAATCCAACGGTAGAGGGTGAAGCGACCGCTCACTACATTGCCGAACAGCTTCGCGATGTTGATGTCAGTATCAGTCGTATTGCTCACGGGGTGCCTGTAGGTGGCGAGCTTGAGTACGTAGATGGCGGTACTCTGGCGCATGCGCTGGCCGGTCGCCGCCAGATGGAGCGATAAGTTGATAGATTTTAGCGGTCACGACTTTGCCAAGCTGAGACAAGCGGCCAAAAACCCAATCTGGATCGATACCGAAGAGCAGTTGGCTCACTACTGTCAGCAGTGGTTAGAGGTGCCGTTGATTACCTTGGATACTGAGTTCATTCGTACCTCCACCTTCTACGCAAAGCCAGGCCTGATTCAAGTCGCTGATCAGCACAGTGTTTATCTGATTGATCCACTGCCTATAAAACGCTGGCGCCCATTCAGAGAGCTGCTAGAAGCGCCTCAGGTCTTAAAGGTTCTGCACGCTTGTGGAGAAGATGTTGAGTTGTTTAAACATCGCTATAAAGCGGCACCCTCACCGATGTTTGATACCCAAGTCGCGGCCGCTTTTTGTGGTTGGGGTTTCAGTATGGGACTTCAGCGTCTTGTTAAACATGCGCTGGATATCGATCTGGATAAGGGTGAAACCAAGTCCGACTGGCTACAACGCCCGCTAACTGATAATCAGACACTCTATGCGGCACTGGATGTCTGCTACCTAGCCGAAATCGTTCAGATGCAGTTTAAAGAGCTTGAGAAGTTGGGGCGCACCGAGTGGGTCAAAGAGGAGTGCGAAGAGCTAGTTGCCAGTGTCATTGCTAACGAAGCGAATATTGATGACTACTATCGACGTTTCTCACAGCTCTGGAATATTCCGACGCGTAAGTTAGCGGCTCTGCGAGACCTGACCATTTGGCGTGAACGCACCAGCCGTTTGAGGGATAAAGCCCGCAATCGCATCTTGTCTAACCATCAGATTATCGATGTGATTCAGCAGTGGCCCAATAAGCGCGACGATTTGAGAAAAATTGAAGGGTTGCGTTCAGGCAACGTCTGGGATTTTGGTAACGATATTATTCGCTGCCTGAAAAATGCCGATAAGTCAGCCCAAGATAACCCGCCAGAGCCGATTGAGCAGCCGCTGAAGTTCAAGTTTCATGCTCACCTTAAAGCCTTGCGTGCAGTTGGTGCCAAAGCGGCGGAGCAACACAATGTGGCGCCGGAGCTGATGCTGAGAAAACGAGATATTGAAGCGTTGATTCGCACAGGTGTTGAGACGGGTCATTATGAATTGCCAGATAGCCTATGTGGATGGCGTAAACCTTTGATTGGTCAGGCTCTGCTTGATCAGCTAGCAGAATTAAACGAGTCAAACTGATGTTAATTTGTTCTATTTATAAAAGCTCAAAAAAAGATGAGATGTATCTCTACGTTGATAAGCGTGAAGGCTTAGAGCGTGTTCCGGATGCCCTTATCGAGATCTTTGGTACTCCTGTTCACTCTATGGATATGCCATTAACTGCCGAACGTAAATTGGCGCGCGCCGATACCGCAAAAGTGCTTGAAAGCATCCGTGACCAAGGTTTTTACCTGCAGATGCCGCCTCCTAAAGAGGGCTATATGCTCGATATCCACATGGATCGTCCAGAGACAGGCGTCCGCTAATGTCAGAGGTGTTTTGGCGCAGTAAATCACTGGAACAGATGACCCACGACGAGTGGGAGTCTCTCTGTGACGGCTGTGCCCTCTGTTGTCTGCACAAACTAGAGGATGAGGATACAGAAGAGGTCTACTACACCACCGTCGTCTGTCACCTTCTGAATACCGATAACTGCCAGTGCACGGATTATCCTAACCGATCCACTCGCCAGCCCAGTTGTGTCAAATTGCATCCAAAAGATGTCGAAGAGTTCCACTGGCTTCCGCAAAGTTGTGCCTACCGCCTGATCTATGAGGGGCATGAGCTTCCACAATGGCATCCGTTGGTCAGCGGTGATCAGCGCAGTGTCATCGAAGCTAACGCTTCTGTCTTGAGCTACTACGAAGTCAAAGATAACGAAATCACAGAAGATGAGTTCATCGATTACGTGATTGAGCCTGAATAATCTTCTTTTGCATGATCAATAAATCCTTAAATTTTGGTTTAAATGATTATGATTCTCATTTAGAATTGTTATATAGGTTTAAGGATATTCATTGTGTCTCAAATTCAATGTGCCAATCTCTGGCAGATGCAACGGGGTATTCAAAGTGTTATTGAAGGGTTTACCCCCGCTTTGGATGCTGCTGTGAAAGCGCGTTTGGAGGAGCTGGGGTTCCATCAAGGCGCTCGCGTTTTATGTACTCAAGCACCTCGTTTGGGCGCTCCTAAATTGTATAAAGTGGGTAACGCAGTCTACTCACTTGAAAAGACAATCGCAGAGTGTGTGATTGCACATCCGGTCACGTCTGAATAATGAAACAACTACTACTGGTCGGAAGCCCCAACTCGGGAAAATCGATGCTGTTCAATCGTCTTACCGGTATGAATCAGCGTGTGGCAAACTTTCCTGGAATTACAGTCGATACCTCAACAGGGCCAGCGGTCGGTCGATCAGACTTATTAGTAGTCGATTTTCCTGGCGCTTACTCTTTAACCCCTCTTTCGGGCGAAGAGCAAGTTGCTGTAGATGCCTTCTATAAATTGTTGGACGTTCCTGTCGGTCACATAGAAGCCGTTGTCTGTGTTGTCGATGCGACCCGCATGGAAAAAGGTCTGGTATTTGCGTTGCAGGTTAGGGAGGCCTGTCGACGTGCTGGTCATCCAGTGATGATTGTGACCAATATGCATGATGTTCTTGAGCGTCATAATCAGAGCGTTGATGCTGAAGGGCTGTCGCAACGCTTGGATATGCCGGTCATTCCGATCTCTGCAAAGAGCGGTGTAGGCGTCGATCAAATCATTACACGCTCAGGGCAGGGGATAGAGGTTCCAAAGAGCGAGCTAAAAGAGGATCTGATTGCGTTTGACGCATCTGTGTTCCGAAATCTAGCGGAATCGTTGGCGAATGAGTTTGGTCCCAAAGGGGACTACCTGCTTCTGGTTCATAACCGAGCGGATCAATTCTTCCTCAGTACCCTGACGGGTGGTCTGAGTTTTCTGTTGATCATGTTTTTACTCTTCCAAGCGATATTCAGTTGGGCCGCTCCTTTGATGGATGGCGTAGAGTCACTGATTGGACTCACGGCAGACTCTGTGTTGCCTCTGATACCAAGCGGTATGCTGCATGACTTTGTTAAAGATGCTCTATTTGGCGGGCTGGGTGCTTTTTTGGTGTTTGTACCTCAGATTTTTATTCTGACGTTGATCGTCGGTTTTATGGAAGATTCAGGGTACCTTGCTAGGGCCGCTGTCATCTGTCACAGACCGCTTCGCGCTTTTGGTCTAACTGGTAAAAGTTTTGTCCCAATGTTATCGGGTGTCGCCTGTGCTATCCCAGGCATCTATGCAGCACGAACCATAGAGTCACCAAGACGTCGCTGGTTAACCTACTTTGCCATTCCGCTTATGCCTTGTTCGGCTCGACTACCTGTCTATGGGCTTCTTATTGTCGCGTTTATTCCCAATGAGTCACTTCTAGGTGGTGCAGTAGGGTTGCAAGGTCTGGCCATGTTGGCGATCTATCTATTCGGAATCGTTATGGCCTTGTTGATCGTGTCGTTACTCTCTAGAGTAAAGGCAGGTAAGGGGAGTGATCTCCCATTTGTTCTCGAGATGCCTCCCTATCGTCTACCGGGTGCTAAAACCTTAGGCCAGTTGGCCTGGTCACGCAGTGGTGATTTTGTGAAACGTGCAGGCCCCGTGATCTTCTGGGTCAGTGTTGTGGTCTGGGTGTTAGGCTACTTCCCTAATCAGGGAGCTAATTTGGGTGAATCCTGGTTGGGGGCTATTGGTAAATTCATAGCGCCTATCTTTGAACCCATCGGCCTTGATTGGAAGTACGGTGTTGCCATTATCGCGTCGTTCCTAGCGCGTGAGGTCTTTGTCGGCACACTGGGTACTCTCTATGGTATTGAAGGTGCTGAGGAGGAGTTTACATCCTTGGCTCAACAGATTCAGGATTCGGGCATCTCTTTGGCTTCTGGAGTCGCTCTGTTTGTCTTTTTCGCCATTGCTGCGCAGTGTGTCTCAACACTAGCAACGTTGCGCAGGGAGAGCGGTAGCTGGTCGCTGCCGGCCGGTCTGTTTGTGGGGTATGGTGTTTTGGCTTACAGCTTGGCTTTTGTGGCTTTTACTCTGATAGTTGGCGATTAGAGACTGGATTGTTTCCTGGACAGTGAATGACTACATCATTTTGAATTAAAAGATTGGCGAACTGATCATCGGGGCAGTCATTCGTAAACAGTCTTGATATGTCCTTAATGTGCCCTAGTTTCACCATGGGTGTTCTGCCAAATTTGGAGTTATCGCTACAAAGGAGTACCTCTGAGGCATTTGCTATAATGGCTTGTGACACTCTGACCTCCCTGAGGTCGTAATCAAGCAGGGTGCCATCTGGTTGAATACCGCTGATGCCTATGATTGCGTACTCCATCTGAAAGGTGTTTATGAGGTCTGTCGCTGGAGAGCCGACAATGCCACCATCACTGTTTCGAACTTCGCCACCTGCAACAATGACTGTGAAGTCACTCTTAGAGGATAAGGTAACAGCGACATTCAAGTTGTTGGTCACTACGGTCAGATTTTGTTTGCTCAACAGGGCTTCGGCGACTGCCTCTGTTGTGGTGCCGATATTGATAAATAGGGATGCGCCATCGGGGATATAATCAGCAACGAGTTTTGCAATAGTTTGTTTAGCGTCCGAATTAACACTTTTACGAGTTTTATAAGAGCTGTTTGTTGTGCTGTTTTCAACCGCACCAACACCACCATGATAACGTTTTACGCGCCCCTCCGTTTCCAATTGAGTGACATCACGTCTTATAGTTTGGGGCGTCACTTCAAGTGATGAAGTGAGTTCATCTATAGTCACAAAACCACTTTCAGCGATCTTATCGAGTATGAATTCAAACCTGCGATGTTGGCGCATCTAACATTCCGTAATTAACTTTTTTATTATCATAGTCATATATCAGACTTATAGCTATTGGGCTTTTTTACACTCCATCTGCTGCAAGGTAAGCATTAAGTTTGGCTTTGTTCTCTGTATCGATTCTTAAGCCAAGCTTCGTTCTTCGCCAAAGGATATCTTCAACAGTTTTTGCCCATTCATTATCCTGTAACCAGTTAACCTCTAATTCATAAAGGTTATAGCCAAAATGCTGCCCCAGCTCTTCAATATTTGTTGTCTTACCAAGTATATTGAAAGTGTCTGTTCCATAGGTTCTTAGCATTCGTTTTGCCCAACGGTTGTCTAGGAATGGGTATTTCATCTGAATCTTACTAAGCAGATTGTCACTATCTGTTAGTTCATAGTCTCCACCAGGAAGAGGGATACCCGCTGTCCATGCTCTACCCATTTGGGGATGAAATTTTTCAATCTCTCTCAAAGCGGACTCGGCAAGTTTTCGATAAGTGGTAATCTTTCCACCAAACACATTGAGTGCTGCTGCTCGTCCGTTGACAGAATCTACCTTTAGAACATAGTCCCTAGTTGCCTCAGTGGCTGAGGAGGCATTGTCATCGTAAAGGGGACGAACGCCAGAGTAGGTCCAGACAACATCAGAATCTTTTAGTGGTTTCTCAAAGTACTCAGAGGCAGCTTTCAAAAGATATTCTTGTTCTTCTGGAGTACAGTAAGCTTTTTCGGCTGGACCTTCGTGATCCACATCAGTTGTGCCAATTAAAGTGAAGTCATCTTCATAGGGGATAGCAAAAATGATCCGGTTATCACTCTGTTGGAAGATATAGGCGCGATCGTGATCATAAAGTTTCTTCACAACGATATGACTTCCGCGAACTAGCCTGACGCCATGTTTTGAGTTCAGGTGAAGACTGTTATTAAGGACATCTGCTACCCAAGGACCAGCGCAGTTGATAACCGTTTTCGCCTGAACTTTCATTTCTTCATTGGTGATTAAATCTCTGACGGTTACCCGCCATAAACCATCCACTCTTTCTGCGGACTCAACACGTGTCCTAGTGTGAATTTTGGCGCCACGATCCTCTGCGTCTCTTGCATTGAGGACTACTAGACGAGCGTCATCAACCCAGCAATCGGAATACTCAAACCCTTTCTTAAGTGACTTTTTAAGAGGGATACCTGTTTTGTCTTCTGCAAAATTAAGAGTTTTAGTGGCAGGTAAAATTTTTCTGCCCCCTAGATGATCATAGATAAACAGTCCTACTCTTAATAGCCAACTTGGACGAAGCCCTTTGTGGTGCGGTAAAACGAAGCGAAGTGGCCAGCTTATGTGCGGCATGGCTTTTAGTAAACGCTCTCTTTCGATAAGTGCCTCGCGAACCAGTCTGAACTCATAATATTCAAGGTAGCGTAATCCGCCATGAAACAACTTAGTTGAGCCTGAGGAGGTTGCTTGAGCAAGATCACCCATCTCGAAAAGAGAGACAGTTAATCCTCTACCAGCTGCATCACGTGCTATGCCACAACCGTTTATGCCACCACCTATAATAACCAGGTCTTTTACATCATTATGTTGTATTTCGTTCATTTGTGTTGTTTTCTTCGTTCGTTTATATTCGTATTAGGTGAAAGCTAACAAAAAGAAAATTTAAGTCAATAAAAATTTTCTCTTGACTTCGTTTGCTTTCGTTTGCGAGTATCGACTCTAACGAATGATTTCTAGATCACTTCGTTGATAAAAATAATGAAGATGGAGAAAGACCATGAAGAAAAAGCTAGCCTTGGCTGTCGCGTTTGCTTCGGCAACAATCACAAGCGCTGCTTATGCAGACATCAACGCTGCTAAGAAGTGGGTTGATAGTGAGTTTCAACCCTCCGCACTCACTAAAGAGCAACAAATCGAAGAGATGCAGTGGTTCATTAATGCTGCGAAACCATTCGCTGGAATGGAAATCAATGTGCTCTCAGAAACTATCCCTACACATACCTACGAGTCTACGGTTCTCGCAAAAGCCTTTGAAGAGATTACGGGTATTAAGGTAAATCACCAATTACTGGGTGAAGGGGAGGTTGTTCAGGCCGTTCAGACTCAAATGCAGACTAAGCGCAATCTTTACGATGCCTATGTGAACGACTCAGATTTAATTGGTACTCACTCTCGTCTTCAGTTAGCTCATAGCTTGACTGATTTCATGAACGGTCCCGCCAAAGACATCACTAACCCTAATCTTGATCTAGACGATTTCATGGGTCTTGAGTTTACGACTGGTGCAGATGGCGAAGTATACCAACTGCCAAGTCAGCAGTTTGTTAACCTTTACTGGTTCCGTAAAGACTGGTTTGACCGCGAAGATCTCCAAAAACAGTTCAAAGATATCTATGGCTATGATCTAGGTGTGCCTGTTAACTGGTCCGCTTATGAGGACATTGCTGAGTTCTTCTCCGTTCACGTCAAAGAGATCGATGGAACTCCAATCTACGGCCATATGGATTACGGTAAACGTGCCCCCGACCTTGGTTGGCGTATGACGGATGCCTGGTTATCTATGGCAGGTGCAGGTTCTGCTGGTCAACCAAACGGGCGTCCTATTGATGAATGGGGTATCCGTATGGAAGAGGGTAGTTGTAATCCAGCTGGTGCTAGTGTTTCTCGTGGTGGTGCCGCAAACGGTCCAGCTGCAGTTTACGCTATTCGTAAGTGGGATGAATGGCTACGTAAATATGCTCCTCCAGGTGCCGCATCTTATGACTTCTACCAATCACTTCCTGCACTGAGCCAAGGTAATGTTGCTCAACAGATTTTCTGGTACAGCGCGTTTACGGCTGACATGGTTAAATCTCAAGCCGAGGGCAATAATACGGTTGATGCTGAAGGAACACCATTGTGGCGTATGGCTCCAAGCCCCCATGGCCCATACTGGCAAGAAGGTCAGAAGGTCGGTTACCAAGATGTTGGTTCTTGGACCATCCTAAAATCGACACCTGAAGATCGTGCTAAAGCGGCTTGGTTGTACGCTCAGTTTGTGACTTCAAAAACAGTTGATGTGAAAAAGTCTCACGTAGGTCTTACCTTCATTCGTGACTCTTCTATTAATCACGAATCATTCACAGAGCGAGCTCCAAAACTGGGTGGTCTAGTTGAGTTCTATCGTTCGCCAGATCGTAATATGTGGTCTCCAACCGGTGTCAACGTTCCTGACTATCCTAAGCTTGCTCAAATTTGGTGGCAGCAGATTGGTGACGTGAACTCAGGCGCATTCACACCTCAAGAAGCTATGGATCGTCTAGCTCAAGAGATGGACATCACCATGGCTCGCATGGAGCGTGCAGACAAAGGTGCAAACGTTTACGGCGGTTGTGGTCCTCGTCTGAACGAAGAGAAGGATCCATCTTACTGGTTGGGTCGTGAAGGTGGTCCTAAGGCTAAACTTGCTAATGAGAAGCCTCAGGGTCAAACCGTTAATTATGATGAGCTAGTGAAAAGCTGGACTAACTAACGGTTAAAACGGGGGGGCCTTAGGCCCTCTCGATTTCTTTCCCAGAGAGATTTCCATGAATTTAGAATTAAAAGATGTTGCAAAGCGCGTCGGCGCCGAAATGCATATACACGAGACAAATCTCGTTCTTGAACCTGGTGAGTTTAATGTTTTACTTGGTGCGACAAATGCCGGTAAAACAACCCTTATGAAACTGATGGCAGGACTGGATTCGCCAACGGCTGGTTCGGTTTTGTACGGCGGTGTAGATGTTACGAAAACACCACCTCAGAAGAGAAGCATCAGTTTTGTGCATCAGTTCTTTATTAATTATCCCCATTTAAGTGTAAGAGATAACATTATTTCGCCGCTTAAATTATCAAAAATGTCTGATGCGGAGATTAATAAACGACTGGAAGCTACCGTTGATCTGCTTCGTTTAGGACCTATGTTAGATCGGAAGCCTCATGAGCTTTCAGGTGGCCAACAGCAACGTTGTGCGTTGGCTAGAGCCCTTATTAAAGACTCTACAGCTGTATTTCTTGATGAACCACTTGCTAACTTAGATTATAAGTTGCGCGAAGAGTTGCGTGCAGAGTTGCCCAGTATTTTTGCTGATCGTGGTTCAATTGTTGTTTACGCAACTTCTGAACCTGCTGAAGCTTTGATGTTAGGTGGTCATACTGCCGCTCTTAATGAAGGTCATATTGCGCAGTTTGGTGCCACCTCTGATGTTTATCGTACGCCAGTCAATCTGACTGCTGCAGAAGTATTTTCCGATCCTCCTTTAAATACAATCAGTGTTAAAAAGTATGATGGTTGCATTCATTTGAGTGAAACTTTGAGTTGGCCAGCAGAGGGCCCCGCTCAACATATGCCTGATGGAAACTATACACTGGGTGTTCGTCCTCATTTTGTTAAGCCGACTGGACATGGAGATAGTGCAATTGAGTTAAACGGTCGTATTCAGGTAACTGAGCTATCCGGTTCAGAAAGCGTCGCTCATTTTTCCATGGGGGGTGGCACTTGGGTCTCGCAAGCGAATGGACTGCACCCATTTAAGGTGGGAGAACACCACCATTTTTATCTTGATAGCAGTAAATGCTTCTACTTTGATTCCCACGGACAAGCGGTTAGGTAGTAACAATGGCTAAAATAAAACTCGATAATATAAGACACTCCTACTACCCCAATCCATCGTCTGATGATGATTTTGCCTTGAAACGGGTTCACTTTGATTGGGATGATGGCGGTGCCTACGCGCTGCTGGGCCCCTCTGGGTGTGGTAAAACGACCTTGCTAAATATCATTTCGGGTCTTTTAGAACCAAGCCACGGCAAGTTGCTTTTTGATGATAATGAAGTTACGAGCCTCTCTCCATCGGAGCGTAATATTGCTCAAGTGTTTCAGTTTCCCGTGATCTACGACACGATGACGGTTTACGATAACCTGGCTTTTCCATTGAGAAATCGTGGGGTCGATGAAGCTAGGATTGATGTAAAAGTCAGAGAGATCTCATCCATGTTGGAGATCGATGATCTTTTACAAACTAAAGCGGCAGGGCTTTCCCCAGATAACAAGCAAAAAATCTCCCTAGGTCGAGGTCTGGTGCGAGAGGATGTTAACGTGATCATGTTTGATGAACCGTTGACCGTTATTGATCCACATTTGAAGTGGAAGCTTCGCTCGAAGCTGAAAGAGCTGCACCAGAAGGTCAAAACAACAATGATCTATGTGACGCATGATCAGACAGAGGCGCTCACATTTGCGGATCAGGTTGTAGTGATGAACTTCGGTCAGGTACTGCAGGTTGGCACTCCAGATGCGCTTTTTGAAAGACCTGAACATACCTTTGTTGGTCATTTTATTGGTTCGCCAGGTATGAATGTATTGCCTGTTGAAATAGTTGACGGTCAAGTATCCCTTGGTGGCCACTTCCTTGAAGTAAGCAGTCCTATTGTTGAAGCTGAAGGTAAATCTTTAGAGATAGGTGTGCGTCCCGAGTTTGTGCGAATCGCCGAGCAAGGCATACCAGCAACGGTAGTCAATGTTATGGATGTTGGGCGTCATAAGGTCTTACAAACGTTAGTAGGCTCACAAAAGGTCTTCGCAGTTTTAAATGAGGATCAGCCTGTTCCTGAAGGGAGCACTTACCTTACTTTCGATAAGCCGCAAACTCGTCTTTACAAAGATGGGTGGTTGGTAGATCTAACCTATGAGTACGAGGTTTTATAACAATGAAAACCGAAAACCCTAGAGCTTGGCTCCTCGTTTTACCTGTTATTTTATTGGTGGCTTTTAACGCACTAATACCACTGATGACAGTAGTGAATTACTCCGTTCAAGAGACGTTTGGTAATAATGTCTTTTTTTGGCAGGGCGTAGATTGGTTTGAACAGGTTCTGCATTCAGAACGCTTCCATGATGCCTTGGGGAGACAGTTCCTCTTCACAGGTATTATCCTCGCGGTCGAAATTCCTCTCGGTGTTGCAATAGCCTTGGCGATGCCTAGAAAGGGAATATGGGTTCCTATTTGCTTGATCTTAATGTCTCTGCCACTCCTTATTCCATGGAATGTTGTTGGCGCAATGTGGAACATATTTACTCTTCCAGATATTGGTCTAATGGGCTACGGATTAAACTGGCTTGGTATTGATTACAACATGACACAGAGCCCATTGGCTGCTTGGGTCACGCTGATAGTTATGGATGTTTGGCATTGGACTTCGTTGGTTGTTCTGCTCTCTTATGCAGGTCTTGTCTCCATTCCTGATGCTTACTATCAAGCAGCTGAGATTGATGGGGCCTCCAAATGGTCTGTGTTTAGATACATTCAATTGCCCAAGATGAAGCAGGTTTTGATGATTGCGATACTGTTACGGTTTATGGATAGCTTCATGATCTATACAGAACCCTTTGTATTGACCGGTGGAGGCCCTGGTAATTCCACAACTCTGTTGTCTATCGACCTAGTTAAAGTAGCGCTTGGTCAGTTTGACTTAGGACCAGCAGCGGCTATGTCACTCATATACTTCGCGATCACTCTACTGGTGAGTTGGGTGTTCTACACAATAATGAATAAAGATGTGAAGGAATAAGGGGGCGATATGAAACTAAAAAGCTTAGCGCCGATTTTGTACATAATCTTTTTGATGCTTCCTATCTATTGGTTGCTTTCAATGAGTTTTAAAACAACTAATGAGATTTTGAGTGGTTTCTCTTTTTTTCCACAAGAGTGGACGCTTGAAAACTACGCTGTCATCTTTAATGATCCGACATGGTATTGGGGTTACATAAACTCTACTACCTACGTGCTGATCAATACGGTTATCTCTTTGTGTGTAGCCCTTCCGGCGGCATACGCATTCAGTCGCTACCGTTTTATGGGTGATAAGCATCTATTCTTTTGGTTGCTGACTAACCGAATGGCACCGCCGGCAGTATTTGCCTTGCCATTCTTTCAGTTGTACTCAGCCGTTGGTTTATTTGATACTCATATTGCTGTGGCTTTAGCCCACTGTCTTTTCAATATCCCGCTTGCTGTGTGGATCTTGGAGGGTTTCATGAAAAGTATCCCTAAAGAGCTAGATGAAACTGCTTATGTTGATGGATACTCTTTCCCGCGATTCTTTGTGACAATTTTCATGCCAAATATCAAAGCAGGTATTGGAGTAGCAGCCTTCTTCTGTTTCATGTTTTCTTGGGTCGAACTGTTGTTAGCAAAAACGTTAACCTCTATCGATGCTAAGCCGATCGCAGCAACAATGACCAAAACTGCATCGAGTGCTGGATATGAGCTAGGTCTGTTGGCGGCAGCTGGGTGTTTGACCATTATCCCAGGGGCGATTGTGGTCTACTTCGTTAGAAATCATATAGCGAAAGGTTTCGCTATGGGGAGGGTGTAATGTTTAGTTGGATGGCTTGGACGTTACCAACGGCTCTGGTATTTGTTTTTATCTTCTCTTGCATTGGTGTTCTGGCATTCCTAGAAGTGAAATATCCTGGGGGAGCTGAGCGCACAGGTGTATTTGGCATTACAACCACCCGAGGTGACCGTCTGTTTATCTCGATCTTGGGTACAGTGTTTATTATGCTTGGTTGGTTGGGATTGATGGGTACACCTTTGTGGGGTGGTTTAACTCTATCAATAATATGGGCTGTATTCGTTTTTAGGAAAGTCTAGTGGAAAATTACGTTCTCTCAATAGACCAAGGAACCACATCCTCAAGAGCAATTTTATTTAATAAAGATCTTAAAATTGTTTCTACTGGTCAGCAGGAATTTACTCAGTATTTCCCTAAATCAGGGTGGGTAGAGCATGATCCTGAAGAGATATGGTCCACGACTGCCGGAGTGTGTCGTCAAGCCATTGAGATGGGTGGTATAGATAGCTCCAGTATAAGAGCGATTGGCATAACAAATCAGCGTGAAACAGTCGTTGTTTGGAATAAACAGACAGGCAAAGCAATCTATAACGCGATTGTTTGGCAAGATAGAAGAACGGGTGATTTTTGCAACGAGTTGAAGTCAAAAGGCTATGAGCAGACTTTTATAGAGAAAACAGGGCTATTACTTGATCCCTATTTTTCTGGCACAAAACTCGCTTGGATATTGGATAATGTTGAGGGTGCTCGCGCCTCGGCGGAATCCGGTGAATTGTTGTTTGGTACAGTGGATTGTTATCTCATTTGGCGGCTAACGGGTGGTGTAGTTCATGCCACTGACGCTACTAATGCGTCCAGAACATTGATCTACAATATCCATCAAGGCATTTGGGATGAAGAGCTATTGTCTCTTCTAAATATACCTTCATGCATGCTGCCAGAGGTTAAAAACTGTGCAGATGATTTTGGTAAAACGCGCGAAGATCTGTTTGGTGGAAACGCCATTCCGATTTGTGGCGTTGCGGGTGATCAACAAGCTGCAGCGATAGGCCAAGCGTGTTTTAAACCAGGTATGCTTAAATCTACCTATGGCACCGGATGTTTTGCTCTCCTTAATACAGGGGAGCATTGTGTTAAGTCCGAACACCGTCTTCTCAGTACTATTGCTTATCAGCTTGATGGAAAGCCAACCTATGCTCTAGAGGGCTCTATATTCATTGCTGGTGCAGTCGTCCAGTGGTTGCGCGATGGTTTGAAGATCATTCGCGATGCTAAAGATACTGAAGCACTTGCAAGCGAGGCTAAGCCAGAGAATCGTGTCTATCTTGTTCCTGCTTTTACGGGGCTTGGAGCACCGTATTGGGATACGGAGTGTCGTGGCGCCATTTTTGGTCTTACTCGTGATACTGGCTTTGCTGATCTGGCTAGAGCCGCGCTTCGATCGGTTGCCTACCAAACTCGCGACCTATCCGACGCCATGCGATCAGACTGGCTAAGTTCTGGTGGAACAAATGTTGAGTCAGTTTTGCGAATCGACGGGGGGATGGTTGCTAACGACTGGATGGCTCAATCCCTTTCGGATATTTTGCAAGCTCCTGTCGATCGACCCGAAATTATTGAGACAACGGCGTTAGGTGCCGCTTGGCTGGCAGGTATGCATGTTGGTTTTTATCCTGACCAAGAGGGTTTTGCAAAAACCTGGGCACTGAATCACCATTTTGAGCCGCTTATGACCGTTGATGATGCCAATGAGCGTTATGCTGGTTGGCGTGACTCGGTTGCAAGACTTCTCATCAAACCTGATAACTTCTGATGTTCCTTTAAAGACACAAGCTCTTTTTAGCCAATTAGTCTTGCCGGTGTATCTAACGCCGGTTTTTTTTATGGCACTTCAGATCCTTTTGCTGCGGTCAGAAGCTCAAACCAGGTCTCTCGATCAAGCTCAACATGATTGACCTGATGCAGCGCCTTTATTCGATCTAGATTGTTTGTGCCAACAACAGGAAGAATATTGGCAGGGTGCACTCTTAACCAGGCCAGTGCGATATGTTCACGCTGGCACTGTTGGCTCTGCTCGATTCTGTTTAGTAAGCCCTCAAGCTCTGAATTTAGTGGTTGGTTAAACAGTTGGCCGCCAGCCAGTGGTGACCAGGCCATCGGCAGTAGCTGATCGAGTTGCATCGCTTCCAGCGTTCCATCCCAGAGTGAACTCTGTTCAAAGAGATTGATCTCAATTTGATTGGTGATCAGTCGATTCGTCATTTTCGACTGCAGTAGTTTCCACTGCCACACTGAAAAGTTAGAGACCCCTACGGTTCTGACCAAGCCTTCTTTAATGAGATCGTCCAGTGCCTCTCCGGTCTCTTCGGCATCCATCAAAGGATCGGGTCTATGAATTAAGAGGGTGTCTAGGTAGTCGGTATGTAAGTTCTTCAGACTTTGCTTAACCTGCTGAAATAGGTATTCACGCGAGGTGTCGTAATATTTAACTCGTCGCTCTGGGTAGTGATCAGAGATTAGTGCTATACCACATTTGCTAATCAGCTCCATCTGGCCTCTTAGGGATGGATTGGCTTTCAGCACGTCGCCAAAGAGTTGCTCACACTGATAGTCACCATAGATATCTGCATGGTCAAAGGTCGTTATTCCCTGATCCAAACAGGCTTGGATTTTGGCTTCGGTACTTGAAGTGGTTGGCTTGGACTCTACGAGTCTCCAGACACCATAAGCCAGTTCGCTAAATGTTAGATCGGAATGAAGAGTTTTGATTCGTTTCAATCTAGAGCCCCGATTTTTAAATTTTTTACCAGTCTAAAGATTGTCAATTTGAGGTTCAATATAGCAATCAAATAGCCAAAAAAAAGAGCGCCGAAGCGCTCTTTCTCAGTGTGTCGGTAATCTTAGGATTACTGACCCATCTGCTGCTTGATAAGGTCACCGATAGTCGTTGGACCAGCAGTTTCAACTTCAGCGTTCTGTACGGCTTTAAGAGCAGCTTTCTCTTCAGCTTGATCTTTCGCACGGATAGAGAAGGTGATAACGCGGTTGCGACGATCAACACCTACAATCTTACCTTCAACGCTGTCGCCAACGTTTAGAGCAGTTGTAGCGTCTTCGATGCGCTCTGCAGCGATGTCAGATGCTTTAAGAACAGCTTCGATACCTTCAGCAAGTTCAACAGTAGCAGCACGTGGCTCAACTGCTGTAACAGTACCAGTAACGATTGCGCCTTTCTCGTGGCCCGCTAGGAACTCAGAGAATGGATCGCTTTCTAGCTGTTTAACGCCAAGAGAGATACGCTCTTTCTCTGCGTCAATAGACAGGATAACTGCTTCAACTTCGTCGCCTTTCTTGTAGTCGCGAAGTGCAGCTTCAGCATCAGCTTCCCAAGTGATGTCTGACATGTGTACTAGGCCGTCTAGATCGTTGTCTAGACCAACGAAGATACCGAAGTCAGTGATCGTCTTGATTGTGCCAGATACTTTATCGCCAGCAGCGTACTGCTCAGAGAATGCAGCCCATGGGTTAGTTGTACACTGTTTGATACCCAATGAGATACGACGACGCTCTTCATCAACGTCTAGAACCATAACTTCTACAGCATCACCAACCTGAACGATTTTAGATGGGTGGATGTTTTTGTTAGTCCAAGACATTTCAGAAACGTGTACTAGACCTTCTACGCCATCTTCTAGAGATGCGAAACAGCCGTAATCAGTTAGGTTAGTAACCTTACCTGATACACGAGTACCTGCTGGGTAACGGTTCTTGATCGCTTCCCATGGATCTTCAGATAGCTGCTTAAGACCTAGAGAGATACGACCGCTCTCTTTGTCGAATTTGATGATCTTAACGTCGATCTCATCACCTGGAGTTAGCATTTCGCTTGGGTGAGAGATACGTTTCCACGCCATGTCAGTGATGTGTAGAAGACCGTCAACGCCGCCAAGGTCGATGAACGCACCGTAGTTAGTAAGGTTCTTAACGTAACCTTTAACTGCTTGGCCTTCTTCAAGATCAGCAAGGATCTCATCACGCTGTGCGCTGTTAGCTTCTTGAAGAACTGCGCGGCGAGAAACAACAACGTTGTTACGCTTCTGATCAAGTTTGATCAGTTTGAATTCAAGTTCTTTGCCTTCTAGGTGATCAACGTCACGTACTGGGCGAACGTCTACCAATGAACCTGGTAGGAAGCCTTGGATGTTGTTGACGTTTACAGTGAAACCACCTTTAACTTTGCCAGAGATGTAACCTTTTACGATCTCTTCCGCTTCAAACTTAGTCTGAAGAACTTCCCATGCTTCTGCACGTTTCGCTTTCTCGCGAGAAAGTTTAGTTTCACCGAAACCGTCTTCTACAGCTTCTAGTGCAACTTTAACGTCATCACCAATGTTGATTTCAAGTTCGTTCGCATCGTTAAGGAACTGAGAGCGTGGAATAACCGCTTCAGACTTAAGACCAGCGTTAACAGTTACCCAATCAGCATCGATATCAACAACAGTACCAGTTACTAGGGTACCTGGAGTCATCGCAAGTTCTTGGAGGGATTCTTCAAACAGTTCAGCAAAGCTTTCGCTCATGAAAGTGTCCTATTTTGGGTGCCAGGGGATGGCACACTAGCCTATGACATCAGCTTCATAGGGTCGGTTCATCGTCATCTCCGATGACTTGCTAAGCTGATGGATGCAAGCTGACGGAGTTATAAAGAGGGCGAAATTATACAGGAGTGTCAGCGGTGTGCAAAGCGGAATTGGTGTTTTTTTGAGCAGTCTCAGCCGGCTAGCCGAGACTGATCCTCTTGAAAGAACATCTCGATCATATCGATGCTCAGCTCACTGGCTTCGCGAAGCACGGCTTCACTGTCGGGATCAGTGATCTCTTCACCGGGTGCTGTCTCTGTCAGTAGCTCATCAAGCGTCTTAATAGGTTGTTCACCCTTTGCCATGCGACGCTGATTCTCTAGATCGACTTGAGCCTGCTCCATCTGATCGCGTTGGGCTTTTAACTGCTCCTCATTAAGCGGTAGCCATTGCATCGATTTCTGCTCATTGATCAAGGCGATGGTGTCACGCATGTGCTGAAAATCAGGATCAGTTTGCGTTCTTTGAGTATGGCGGTTTTGCAGCTCAGGAACCCAACGATCGAGTGATGAGTAGCTGCCATAACGAACAGGCCTTACTTTGTCCCAAGGTAGGGCAAAGTCGAGAGCGCTTTCACCGATTTCGCTCTGATCAAACATCGATGGAAACTCGATATCCGGAGCTACCCCTTGGTGCTGAGTACTCTCACCAGAGATACGATAGAACTTTGCGGTTGTGAATTTTAGCTGCCCATGACGCAGTGGTTGAAGAGTCTGCACAGTCCCTTTACCGAATGTGCGACTGCCAACGACCAGCCCTCGGCGGTAATCTTGTATGGCACCGGCGAAGATCTCCGAAGCCGATGCACTGAGTCGATCAATCACAACGGTCAAGGGTCCAGTCCAAGTGGTCTCTGGGTTGTAGTCGCCCAGCACATCGACCCGACCTTCAAGATCACGAATCTGCACGGTTGGACCACGGCTAATAAATAGACCCACCAGTTCATTGGCCTCTCGCAGTGAGCCACCTCCGTTTTCGCGTAGATCAACAACCAGAGCATCAACGCCCTGTTGCTTGAGGTCTTCAATCAGTACCGCTACATCACGAGTCGTGCTGCGGTAATCCTTGTCCCCTTTTCTAAGGGCAGCAAAATCGATGTAGAAGGTTGGGATGTCGATGATGCCAACTTTATAGATGTTGCCGTCACGCTCAACCTCCATGATCCGAGACTTGGCCGCTTGCTCTTCAAGCTTTACACGCTGTCGCTCTAATTTGACGATCTTGCGTGTGCTCTTGTCAGCCGAAGTGGATGGGATGATCTCTAAGCGTACGATGGATCCTTTAGGTCCACGGATCCTGTCAACGACATCATCCAAGCGCATACCCACCACATCTTCGATCTCACCATCCATGTCTTGTCCGACACCCACGATCAGGTCGGCAGGTTTCAGCTGGCCGCTCTTATCGGCCGGGCCCGCCGGTACAAGACTTACGATCTTGGTGAATTCATCTTCGCTCTGCAGGACAGCGCCGATCCCTTCAAGTGATAGACTCATGTTGATCTCAAAGTTCTCTGAGGTCGCGGGTGAAAAATAGGCGGTATGCGGGTCGTAAAGACGTGCCAAGGCATTAGCATATGATTGAAAAATATCTTCGCTATTGGTCTGCAGTGCACGATTAAGTTGCGATTCGTAACGTTTGATCAGTGTCTCTTTAGCTTCAGAAACACTCTTGTCAGAAAGTTTTAGATTTAACACGGCGCTTTTAAGACGCAGTGACCAGTATTGATCCTGTTCGCCTTTCGATTGAAACCAAGGTTTCTCTTCACGACTGATCGGAAGTCTGTCGTCTAGAGTGAAATCAAATGTTTGGTCCGATTTTAGAGCGTCGATCATCTGCTCTGTGCGCTCCTGAAAACGGGTCAAAAAGCGTTCGTAGGCGGCAAATGCAAAGGTTAGATTGCCGGAGCGCATGTCGTCGTCCAGAGTGCGCTTGAAGTGAGCTAAAGAGTCGATATCGCTCTGCAGTAGGTAGCTTCTTGTTGGGTCGATAGTTTCAAAGAAGTTGTTGAAGAGCTTCTCAGAGA
The DNA here is from genome assembly GCF_013283345.1 of Marinobacterium sp. xm-d-564. NCBI lineage: Bacteria > Pseudomonadati > Pseudomonadota > Gammaproteobacteria > Oceanospirillales > Oceanospirillaceae > Marinobacterium > Marinobacterium sp. xm-d-564. Next base: position 151,608 of record NZ_WBYO01000004.1, read on the forward strand.
GTTCATCGTCGACGGCCTGTTCACGGTAGTGGTGAGATTCCAATCCCGCGACCAGCGACTGAATGGCATTCGAGTGGACGGCTTCAGGCTTAAGAGAGGCCTGTGCTCCTGTCGCTATCGATAATGATAAAACCAAAAAGAGCTGTAAAGCTCGCATCCCAACACTCCAAAATCGCAATAAAAGTAAAAATCTAATAGAGAGCAGTTTAGGCCAGCTCTCCTCATGATGTAAAATAACTTTCTTTTACTACGCGGGAGTGGTTGCGGTGGTTTTGCGAATTGCGGGTTTAGCGATTTTTTCTTTGATGTTGGCCGGTTGTGATAGCGCCTCTGACCGTGACGAGATCGAAGATAAAGAGGCGTTTCGAAAAGAGCTAATAGAGAAGGCACTGAATGACGATACTCGCAAAGCAGGGGAGGCTTTCCTAGCTGAAAATCGTCAAAAGCCGGGTGTGATTGTTCGTAAGTCGGGACTGCAGTACCGTGTCATTTCCGAAGGACAGGGCAAGCAGCCAGAGTACGACAGTGTTGTACTGGTTGAATATGAAGGTCGCCGTGTCGATGGCGGTGTCTTCGATAAGACCGAAGCCGGAAAGCCGATCAAATTCCCGCTCAATCAGGTGATTAAAGGTTGGCGAGAAGGCTTGGGGTTAATGAAAGAGGGGGCTCAGTATGAGCTCTACATTCCTGCTGACTTGGCCTACGGCGCGCGCAGTCCCAGTCGTGAAATTCCACCCAATTCAGCTTTGATATTTGATGTTAGGTTAATAGAAGTACTCGAGAAGGGTGCGGAGAAACAGTAATGGAACAAGAGCGTTTTAACCAAGATCTACTGACCTTTTTAGCAGATAGTCCAACCCCTTTTCATGCCACGCAGCAGATGGCAGATCGCTTAAGTCATGCTGGCTTCAAAGAGCTGTTGGAACACGAAGCCTGGAATCCTGTCACTGGCGAGAGTTACTTTATTCGTCGTAACGGTTCATCGATCATCGCTTGGCGTCATACCGGCAACTTTGATGCAGGATTTAGAATGGTGGGCGCTCATACCGACTCACCCTGTCTTCGCGTCAAGCCGACGCCAGAGCTATACCGACAAAACTATCTGCAGCTTGGCGTTGAAGTCTATGGCGGAGCGCTGTTGAACCCCTGGTTTGATCGCGACTTGTCATTGGCTGGTCGAGTGACCTATCGCCAAACCGATGGCTCTTTAGACAGCTCGCTAATCGATTTTAAAGAGGCGATCGCGACGATTCCAAGTCTTGCGATTCACCTAGACCGCGAGGCCAATAAAGATCGAACGGTTAACCCACAACTTCACCTCCCTGTACTGCTAGGCCAGGCGGAACAGAAGCATGATTTCAGAGCCTTATTGAAATCTAAATTGCTTGAACAGGGGGTGACAGAGGTCCAGGAGGTTCTAGATTACGAACTCTCTTTCTACGATGTTCAAACGCCTGCAATGGTGGGATTGAACAGAGAGTTTATCGCCTCAGCTCGCTTGGATAATCTGTTGAGCTGTTTCATCGGTTTGCAGTCTCTACTCGACAGTGATGGTCAGCAGGCCGCTGTTTTGGTCTGTACCGACCACGAAGAGGTAGGCAGTGCGAGTGCCTGCGGTGCTCAAGGCCCAATGTTGGCCCAGTGGCTAGAGCGACTCTTACCGAACAACGAAGAGCGTAACCGTGTGATTAGCCACTCCATGATGATCTCCGCCGATAATGCCCACGCTGTGCACCCTAACTATGCCGATAAACATGACGAGAATCATGGTCCGCTGATTAATGCAGGACCGGTCATCAAAATTAACTCTAATCAGCGCTACGCCACCAACAGTGAAACCAGTGCAACCTTCCGCGCCATTGCGCAGGATGTAAACGTGCCAGTACAGAGCTTTGTGGTTCGATCTGATATGGGGTGTGGCAGCACGATTGGTCCGATTACCGCATCGGAAGTCGGTATTCGTACTGTGGATATCGGCTGCCCGCAATTTGGTATGCACTCAATTCGTGAGTTATGCGGCAGTCAGGATGCACACTCACTCTATCTGATTCTGCAACACTACTACGATAAAGCCAGAGTGTAAGAGGGTTTAGACGTGTTACAAACGGTTCAAGAGCTGAATGATTTTTTAACAAACCACTTTCCGCAAGGTGAAGGCTTTGGTGCCGTTGAAGAGGCGGGAGATGGTTGGGTATTGATGCGATTAACGGTTGAAGATAGTCATTTGCGTCCAGGTGGTACGGTCTCAGGTCCAACCATGATGGGGATGGCGGATGTGGCCATCTGGTCTGCGTTGCAAACTAAGATTGGCCCATCGCCGATGACCGTGACCGGTAACCTAAACATCAACTTCTTAAGTAAGCCTAAGCCCGTTGATATGTTGGCACGTGCACGTGTACTTCGCGTTGGTCGAAGAAACGGGGTTGGTTAGTGTTACATCTACTCGGGTGATGAAGATTCGATGGTGGCGCACGTTACAGCAACCTATTCGATACCGGCAAAGTAAGGCCTTTAAAACAGACTCAACGACAAGGATTGGTCGATCATGGAAATTAAAGTTAACTACCTCGATAACTTACGCCTAGAAGCGAAGTTTGACGACTTCACCGTGATCGCCGATCAGCCCGTTCGCTACAAAGGCGATGGCTCAGCTCCCGGTCCATTTGACTACTTTTTGGCTTCATCAGCGCTGTGTGCTGCCTATTTCGTAAAGGTCTACTGCGAAGCGCGAGGCATCTCTACCGATAATATCCGTCTTGCTCAGAACAACATTGTCGATCCTGAGAACCGCTACAAACAGATCTTCAAAATCAGTGTTGAGTTGCCAGAAGATCTCAGTGATAAAGATCGCACCGGTATCCTTCGCTCCATTGAACGTTGTACCGTGAAAAAAGTCGTGCAAGAGGGTCCTGAGTTCCAGATAGAGGTCGTCGACAGTCTTGATGAGGATGCCCAAGCTCTACTAGCGATTGCTACCGACAGTGAAACCTTCATTGAAGGTAAAGACGCGCCACTTGAACAGACCATCGCAAAGATGACACAAATTCTTGCTGATCTGGGGATGAAAATAGAGGTAGCCTCCTGGCGCAACATTGTCCCCAATGTCTGGTCACTGCACATTCGTGATGCGGCCTCTCCCATGTGTTTTACCAACGGTAAAGGGGCCACAAAAGAGGCAGCACTGGCCTCTGCATTGGGTGAGTTTTTAGAGCGTCTCTCCTGTAACTTTTTCTACAACGATCAGTATTTTGGCCAAGAGTTGGCTGAAGCAGAGTTTGTCCACCGCCCAGATGAATGCTGGTTTGAACTGACAGAAGAGGATGATATCCCAGAGGGGTTATTGGATGAGTACTCGCTTGAGATCTACGATCCTGATCAGGATTTAAGTGGCTCTAACTTAATCGATACCAACTCTGGTAATGAGGATAGGGGGATCTGCGCTCTACCATTCCAGCGTCGATCGGATGGTGAAACGATCTACTTCCCATCGAACCTGATTGAAAACCTCTTTTTGAGTAACGGTATGAGTGCCGGCAATACCCTTGAAGAGGCTCAGGTTCAGTGTCTTTCTGAGATCTTTGAACGTGCGGTTAAACGTCAGATTCTTGAGCAGGAGATTGCGCTTCCCGATGTGCCCTCGCAGGTGCTTGAACGCTGGCCGGGTATTGTGGAGGGCATCAAGGCGCTAGAAGAGCAGGGCTTTCCTGTTTTGGTTAAGGATGCCTCGTTGGGCGGCCAGTTCCCAGTCGCCTGTGTCACGCTAATGAACCCTAAAACGGGCGGTGTGTTTGCCTCGTTCGGTGCCCACCCCAGTCTGCATGTCGCTATTGAAAGAAGCCTGACTGAATTGCTGCAGGGCCGCAGCTTTGAAGGGTTAAACGACCTGCCACCACCGACCTTTAACTCACATGAGCTGACTGAACCGAATAACTTTGTTGAGCACTTCATCGACTCCAGTGGTGTTGTGAGCTGGCGCTTCTTCAGTGACGCCTTTGATTACGAATTTGTGGATTGGGATTTCTCAGGTACCAACAGAGAGGAGGCTGACAGGCTGTTTGGTATTCTGGAGTCGATGGGTAAAGAGTCCTATCAAGCGAACTATGATGACCTGGGTGTACCGGCGGTTCGAATTCTGGTCCCAGATTACTCTGAGGTCTATCCCGTTGAAGATCTGATTTGGGATAACACCAATAAATCACTGGAGTTTCGCGAGGCGATTCTCTGTCTGCACGAGTTGTGTGATGAAGACCTAGAGGAGTTGCTGGTTCGTCTAGAAGAGAGCGAGCTGGATAACTACACTGATATCCGCACGTTGATCGGCATTGAGTTTGATGAGAACAGCGTCTGGGGACAGCTCACCATTCTTGAGCTAAAACTGCTGATTCACCTAGCACTGGGTCAGTTACCTCAGGCTAAAGAGTTGGTTGAGGCCTTCTTGCAGTACAACGATAACACCCTAGATCGCGCGCTGTTCTATCGTGCAATGGATGCTGTCATTGAGGTGGAGTTAGATTCAGATATGGCCCTTGAGCACTATCTCAACAACTTTACCCGCTTGTTTGGTAAAGAGCGGATTGAGGCTGTGGTTGGCTCGGTGAACGGAACGATTCGTTTCTATGGTCTCGAGCCAGTCGGTATGGAATTGACCGGATTAGAGCGCCATCAACGACTGATACAGAGCTATCAGAAACTGCATCAATGGCGAGCTTCTAAATAGTTAGGCCCTCAGTTACTGAGAGCGCTAACCTGTTTACTGGCCTGTTCAACCGAGTACTTGCCTTTAGCATCCTTGGTCACACGGCCTATCGCTACAAACGGGTCGTGTACAAAGAGTAAACGTCCACCCCGACTTTCAAGCCCTTCAAGCAGTTGTCGTTTTTCATCAATCAACTGCTCTGGAAAACGGTCATAGCCCATGGTGATGGGGAGATGAACCCAGGCGCTGCCGGGAATAAGATCCCCAGGGTAAACGACCGGTCCCTCTGGCATCTCGACTTCTGGCAGTATTTGGCCGGGTGTATGCCCTGAGCTCTCATGCAGTGTCCAGCCATCTCCCAGTGTTGCTGACTGTTGGCCCTCAGGAATGATCTCTAATCGACCTGACTCCTCCAGCAGTTTGATCAACATAGGTATGTAAGAGGCGCGATCACGAGCATGAGGGTCGTTTGCGCGCTGCCATTGGACTTCACCGACTAAGTATTTCGCATTTGGGAAGAGCAGGTAAGGATCCTCACCCTCTTGCCACTCAGACAGTAGCCCGCCTGCGTGGTCAAAATGGAGGTGGGTCAATAGAACAATGTCGATCTCTTCGTGGGAGACACCTGCAGCCTGAAGATTTTTGATCAGGCAGTGCTCTTGCTCTTGAATACCATAGCGATCTTTCATCTCGGGGCTGAAGAATGCGCCAACGCCAGTCTCAACCAAGATGTTACGTTTTGGGCTGCTCTCCTGAACCAGCATGGCGCGGCAGGCTAAGGGAATACGGTTAAGCTCATCAGGCTCTATCCAGCGTTGCCATAACGCGCGAGGCGCATTACCAAACATTGAACCGCCATCCAGCTTCTGTGTATTCCCCTCTATCGAGGTAATGCTACGCATGATTAAGCAAACTCTTCGGTGTCGATCTCAGTTTGTTGACCGGCACTATAGCGCTCACCGGCCACGGTATCGCGGTTAATGAGTTGTTCTAACTCATTAACAATGTCGCTACTCAGTGTGACATCGGCTGCGCCTAGGTTGTCACGCATGTGCTCGACAAAGCGAGTGCCTGGAATCGAAACAATCGAGGGATCCTTTGCACGGATCCAGGCCAGCGCTAATTGCGCTGGGGTACAGCCAGCACGCTCAGCAATGGCAACATAGTCACTCAGTAGCGCTCTGTTCTGTTCAAAGTTCTCTGGGTAGAAGCGTGGCATGGCACGGCGAATGTCTTTTTCAGCCAGTTCGTCCAAGTTGTCGATTGTGAGACTTAAAAAGCCACGTGCCAGTGGGCTGAAGGCGACGAAGGTAACGTCTAGTTCACGGCAGGCGTCGAGAACCGCGATCTCTGGGTTGCGAGTCCAAAGTGAATACTCAGTTTGGATAGCGGCAACGGGGCACTCTTTATGGGCGGCTCGCAAGGTGTCAGCTGACATTTCTGAAAGACCGTAGCTCGCAATTTTACCCTCTTTGATAAGGTCAGCCATGGCGCCTGCACTCTCTTCAATTGGAACGTCAAAGTCACGACGGTGCAGGTAGTAGAGGTCGATTTGATCTGTTTGAAGGCGTTTTAAGCTGGCTTCACACTGTGCTTTGATGGTTTCAGGGCGGCCGTCTAGTGCTTTACCTTTTTCAGGGTCGATGTAGAGAACACATTTTGATGCCAAAAAGATCTCATCGCGGACCGACTTGAGCGCTTCGCCAACAACTTTCTCATTTTTGCCGCCACCGTATAAGGTCGCCGTATCAAAATGGCGGTAGCCCATCTCAAAGGCTTCACGAAACCCTTTGATCGCCTCGTCATCTGATACCGGGGTGTTGTAGGCGTGTGACATGTTCATACAACCCAAACCGATTGGGTTATTGCGTAGCATCTCAAGTTTGCTCATGAAAAATCCTTAAAAATGAGTCAATTTGTACAGAAGATTAACAAGTTAGCGCGGACGAGTGAACTCGAAAAGGGGAATTAGGTATTCGAAAAAAGAAAAACGATTCGGTGCCAGAATGGACTCTGGCACCGTTATTGAGGTTAGGCTGTTGCAGCGTTTAGAGCGGCATCGTAGTTAGGCTGTTGCGCAATCTCTGGAACCAGTTCTGAATGTAACACTTTGCCATCACGAATCACCACAATGGCTCTAGCCAGAAGCCCACGCATACCTGAATCGATGATTTCGACGCCAAAGCTTTTACCAAACTCTGGGTTACGGAAGGTGGATGCATTACTGACCCTCTCTAGACCTTCGGCACCACAGAAACGTGCTTGTGCAAACGGTAGGTCTGCTGAGACATTAATCACCTCAACGCCATCATGACTCGCCAACTGCTCATTGAACGTGCGGACTGAGGTAGCACAGGTTGGAGTATCGATGCTCGGGAAGATGTTCAATACAACCGTTTTGCCTGCAAGATCAGATAGAGAGAACTCAGACAGGTCGGCTGCCGTGAGTGTAAAATCTGGACAGTCGCTCCCTGCAGCAGGAGCATCTCCATAGGTATGCAAAATATCTCCGCGTCGCGTAATTTGAACCATGTTATTACCTCATTATATAGAGTGATTTAGTTATAGGTATACTCATTACGCTAGCGGCAGACACTTGGATTTAATTACTCAGAGGCAGTGATTGCCTGTTTGATTTTTTTGTCATTCTTATATTGGCTAAGTGCGTAGACTGACCAGATGGCAGCTGGGATCCAGCCAATCAATGTAAGCTGAAGTATTAAACAGAAGATTCCCGCTATAGGGCGACCGATGGTAAAAAATTGCAGCCAAGGTAGAAGCAGGGCAAGTAACAGTCTCATAAGATTTCCTTTTGGTTTAGATATCTTAACAGTAGTACAAAGTTTAAAAATTGCCCCAAAAAAAACCGGCTACTGCCGGTTTTTTTTAATGTTCCAACGATTAGATTCGTTCGAAGATGACAGCGATACCCTGACCACCACCGATACACATGGTTACTAGCGCGTATTTGCCACCAGTACGTTGCAGCTCGTGAATCGCCTTAGTCGCGATGAAAGCACCGGAACAGCCAACAGGGTGGCCTAATGCAATAGCGCCACCGTTCGGATTGGTTTTGTCTGCAGGAAGACCTAGACCTTTAGAGACTGCAATCGCTTGAGCGGCAAAGGCTTCGTTAGATTCGATCACATCCATATCATCAATGGTTAGGCCGGCACTCTCTAGTGCGGCTTTTGATGATGGGATAGGGCCTTCACCCATGATGTGGTTAGGTACACCGGCAACCGCGTAAGAGACGATCTTAGCGATAGGTGTCTCACCGTTTGCTTTAGCGGTTTCAGCATCTGCAAGCACAAGGAAGGCTGCACCGTCATTGATGCCTGAAGCATTACCTGCTGTAACAGTACCGTCTTTCTTAAATGCAGGACGCATGCCGCTCAGTTTTTCTGCGGTCGTACCTGGTTTAGGGTGTTCGTCCGTATCAAACACAGTTTCGCCTTTGCGAGACTTCAGTGTGATTGGAACGATCTGATCTTTGAATCGACCTTCATTAATCGCTACTTCAGCACGACGTTGTGACTCTGCCGCGAACGCATCTTGCTCTTCACGAGAGATGTCCCATTTTTCAGCCAAGTTTTCAGCCGTGATCCCCATGTGACCAGCGCCAAATGGATCGGTCAGAACGGACACCATCGCGTCAATCATGCCAGTATCACCCATGCGAGCACCGGTACGCATAGCAGGTGCCATATAAGTACCGCGTGACATCACCTCGACACCACCGCCAATAGCATAGTCGCATTGACCTAGCTCGATCTGTTGAGCACTGGATACCACCGCTTGAAGGCCTGAAGCACATAGGCGGTTAACAGCCATCGCAACTGAGTTCATAGGTAGACCTGCCTGGATAGAGGCAACACGTGCAACGTAGGGGTAGCGTGATTCTGTTGGAATACAGTTACCAACCGTCACGTAGTGGATCTTCTCGGGATCCGCTTTAGAACGTGCAACCGCCTCTTTCATAACAGTGCCCGCTAGCTCTGCTGGCTCCATAGAACTTAGGCTGCCACCAAAAGCACCGATTGGTGAACGCATTGCGCTTAGAACAACTACTTCACGTGTCATCTGCATATCTCCTTATGCACAATTAATTTTGGTATTCCGACAATATATAGGGTTATCGCTACAAATACATGACCAAGTCGACTAATTGATAGTTATAATCAAGAAAAAATTTGAGGTGTTTATGTTTGTTCTTTTCGATATGGATGGCGTGTTGGTCGATTCCGAACCGCAGTGGAAGCTTGTGGAACAGGAGGTGTTGGCTAAGTTTGGTATCCATATGGAGATCGAAGAGCTCAAAAAACACGCCGGCGCAACGACCTTTGATTTCATGACCAAGATGAACCGTCTCTACCCAGAGAAAGGCCTAGTGGTTGAAGAGATGGTTGACCAAGTCATTTCGGAGATGGAAAAACGGTTGGTGACACTGCCGTTGATGAAAGGGGTAATGGCATTCATCGACCAGCTTCAAGCCGATGCCGTTCCAATGGCGATTGCCTCCAGTTCGGCGATTAGATTGATTGAAGCGGTGATTAAGACTCATAACTTACCGATCACTGTCTATGCCTCAGGCTCAGAGATTGGACTATCTAAACCTCATCCCGAGGTGTTCCTACAAGCCGCGAAACGGATCGGTGCTGATCCTTGGCAAGTGCTCATCATCGAAGACTCTGTCAATGGAACGATTGCCGGTAAAGCAGCTTCGATGTCGGTGGCTGTTGTGCCGGAGAGTTTCCCACCAAGATCTGAATTGTCGATTGCGAATCATGCCTTTGAATCGATGACCGATCTGCATGATTATTATCGTCAAGGTGGGTTTAGCTACCTAGGCTAATTTTAGGGAGCCTACGAATAGGTCCATGACATCTCAGGCTCCCTAGGGTTTCTGTGAAGAGGCTTCCTCTGCCTGTGCTTGAATAGCCTCTTCATGGATATCGAAACTGTGCTCAGACTTCTGTTCCGCCAAGCCCTCTAATGGCTCCAGAGTTTCATCGGTCAGTGAGTCGCTCTCAACTATAGAGTAAACGGGCTGATCCGTTTCATTAACCCCTTGTACCGCCTCAACCACTTCGTCTGGGAATAGCTCTTCAATCGCAGTGTCGGGTAGATCCTCGGTACGAGGGTCAAACTCTGCAATGACCTGTGTTTCTGGCATCGCAGGGATAAACTGCTCCTGCTCTTCGATCGGTACGGGTGGTTTTTGTACCTGTCTGAATAGTGTAAACACGACCAGCATCAGCAGAATAACCACGAATCCCAAGAACAACGAACCGGGTGCAAAAGAGCCCAGTAGCATTGAGCCTAACAGTGGCCCTGCAATACTGCCAAGGCCATAGCTCAGCATCAGTGTCGAGGAGGCGGCAACACGCTCCTCACTGCGAATCAAGTCGTTGGTAATCGCTACCGCTATTGAGTAGATCGCCGCAATCATCGCCATGAACAGTGAGGTCGAAAGAATCAGCAGCACAAACTGATCAGAACCAAACAGTGATGCTCCCAGAGCTGCTAGAGCTGCGACGAGGGCGGTTGCCGTTAACACTTTGCTTCGTGTGATTCGGTCACACAGCCAACCGATGGGCCAAGCGAACAGCATCGCGCTCATAACCGATATCGACATCAAGGTAGAAATTTGATCCGTTGCAATGTCGCTCAATGTGGCATAGAGCGGAACCAGTGCGTAGAACGAACCGATCAACAGCCCGCCACAAAATGCTGAAAAAAGCCCCAGCGCCGATTTACGCCAGAGTCGCTGCAGTGACATGAACTCTGCAGTCTCTAGGGGCGGTGATTGAAGGCGTGACGCAGAGAGAGGGATGACGGCTGCGATCAGTAGAAGCCCCGCAATGATGAAGGCTGTGGATATTTGCAGGCCAGAGGAGTGGCCGAGAATGACCTGCCCTGATGCTGCCGCTGAATAGGCTGCAATGGTGTACAGAGAGAATAGGGTAGCGCGGTTGTTGTCGCTAGCCACGGCGCTAAACCAACTCTCTATCGCAATGAATAGACCAGCAACGCTGAACCCGCCGATAATCCTGAGTAGACTCCAAACCCAAAAATCCTCAGCGAAGGGGTAGAGCAGAGCGGCCATCGCGGCAAGACTGGCCAGTGTCGAGAATGCCCGAATGTGTCCCACTCTGATCAGCAGCCGTTGAGCAAAGATTGAGCCAATCACAAACCCGATAGAGTAGAAGGTCATGATCCAACCAATCTCGGTTGGCGGTGTATTCGCCATACCCAAACGAACGCCAATCAGCGACATCAAATAGGCATTGCCAGACGCTACAAGCATCAGGCTCATGAATAGAGCCAGAAGAGAGATGAATATTAGGCGCATATTGGGCGTTACTTGCCAGAGGTGGAGTTTTGAAAATCGTTTAGCCGCTTCATTTCGACATCAAACAGCACTTTTAAGGCCTCTCGCACATGTCGAACGTGGTCCATCGCAGCCGATCGAGCCCAGGCCGATTGTCCTGTGGTTACTGCCTGGTAGATTTCGCTGTGGTGTTTATCGACCACCTGCTTAAAGCCCCCTTTCTGGTTGAAGTTTCTAACAGCCTCTTGAATGCTAATCAGCGTCAGATCCTTCAAACTTGACAAGGTGTGTATCAATACCGAGTTGTGGGATGCCTCGATCACGCGTCTATGAAACTCATGGTCCAAGTTAGCATCCCAATCGGGGGCTACCGACTCCATCTTCTTGAACGCCTCACGAATGCGATACTGATCGCGAGCGGTCGCTCGTTGTGCGGCTAGAAAGCAAGCTTGCCCCTCCAGCTGTTCACGGACCTCAAGAATTTCCAGTACAGCCTTGGGATCCTGACCAAAAAGATTGATCAGAGCGGACTTGTTTTCTGAACTGGTGACCGCGCAGGAGACAAATGATCCTCTACCGTGGTGCGTTTCAATGATCCCTTTACCCGAGAGTATATGCAGTGCCTCTCGAACAATGGTACGCGACACACCTAGACGTGCAGAGAGGGATCGTTCAGACGGGATCTTGCTCTCCGGTCCTAACTCACCATCAGCAATCAATTTTTGCAGATATTGAGTGACTTCATTAACAGCGCTGCTTGCAGATTGGCTCATCTATTTCGCATCTCGGTATGGATTGGTCAGACCAGTTTTCCACGCCATCAATTGAAACGCAAGCCCCATCTGGGTTTGAATGCATAAACGTTTCATCGAGTGAGTGACCATCAAATCAGTGGTTTGATTTCAAGTGGTCATACCAGTAGACAGCTGCGTAAGTTTTTGTGACAGCATCGCTCTATTGGTCTGTCTACTACTCCAATTTAAGAGGTTGAACTTATGCTCGAACTGAAACGCTTAGATATTGAAGATGCTCGTCTGTTAATCGAAGGGGCTCGAAACCGAGCTAATGAGATTGGTGTACCTATGTGTATCGCGATAACAGATGAGTCAGGGAATTTGATCGCTTTTGAACGTATGGATGGCGGTAAAACCACCAGTGTAACCATCGCTCAAGACAAAGCCTACACCGCAGCGGCTGCTCGCAAAGCGACGCACGAGTACAACGCTGCATGTACACCCGGCTCGTTGGTGTTTGGTATTCACACCTCGATGGGTGGACGTCTGTGTGTTGTGGGCGGCGGTTATCCCGTGGAGTCAAATGGACAAGTAGTTGGTGGCATCGGATTGAGTTCTGGTACACCAATGCAGGATATGGAGTGTGCTCAAGCTGGTATAGAGTACTGGCAACAGCAGACTCAACAATAAAAAGTACCCAGAGTGGGGTCGGAGATCAGTATGCAGAGTGCAGTGGCTAGCCCGGATCGTGTTGCTAAGCGTCAACGCATTGCTCAGCGATTTAATGAGTTCATTGATTCGCACTACGTCATCAGTGACAGCGAAACGTTAAAGCCTTATGAGTGTGACGGCCTTTCAGCCTATTGCGAAGAGGCGTTGATCGTTGTTTTGCCATCAACGGTAGAGCAGGCACAGAAGGTTCTTAAAATTTGTCACGAAGAGAACATCCCTGTGGTAGCTCGTGGTGCAGGTACCGGTTTGTGTGCCGGTGCTATGCCTCATGGTGATGGCGTGGTCTTATCGATGGCGAAGTTCAATAAGATCCTCGAGATCGATACTGACGCTAGAGCGGCTCGCGTTCAACCGGGTGTTCGCAACCTAGCGATTAGTGAGGCGGCAGGTGACTACAACCTCTATTATGGCCCAGACCCTTCCTCGCAAATAGCCTGCACCATTGGTGGTAACGTGGCTGAAAACTCAGGGGGTGTCCACTGCCTTAAATACGGTTTGACCGTGCATAACCTGTTAAGTGTTCAGTTCCTGACGATGGAAGGTGAGCTGCTAACCATCGGCTCAGAAGGTCTTGATAGCTGTGGTATGGATCTGATGGCGTTGTTCACCGGTTCAGAAGGGCTATTGGGTGTGGTCACCGAAGTGCGAGTGAAGCTGCTGCCAAAACCTGAGCGTGCTCAGGTAGTGGTTGCAGGATTCGACTCGGTACCCAAAGCGGGTGATGCCGTCGGTGAGATCATTGCTAAGGGTATCATCCCTGGCGGTCTTGAGATGATGGATGGCTTTGCCATTAAAGCGGCTGAAGATTTTGCCAAAGCGGGCTACCCAGTCGATGCTCAAGCATTGTTGTTGTGTGAGGTCGATGGCACCGATGAAGAGGTGGCTGAGCATATCGAAGCGGTTGAAACGCTGTTTCGTGAACTGGGAGCCACCTCGGTTCGCACATCTCAAAGTGAAGAGGAGCGAGCGCGTCTATGGGCTGGGCGAAAATCCGCCTTCCCAGCCGTTGGACGTATTTCACCAGACTACTACTGCATGGACGGTACCATTCCGCGTGGTCAGCTAACGCATGTGCTGCTCGAGATGCAGAAGATGTCAGAGCACTACGGTCTGCGTGTGGCCAACGTTTTCCATGCCGGCGATGGCAACTTGCACCCACTGATTCTCTTTGATGCGAACGTACCAGGTGAGCTGGAGCGCACCGAAGAGTTCGGTGGCAAGATTCTTGAACTCTGTGTTGAGGTGGGCGGCTGTATCACGGGCGAGCACGGTGTAGGCTATGAAAAACTCCGTCAAATGCCGGCTCAGTTCAGTGATTCAGAGATCGAGCAGTTCCACAAAGTGAAGCGTGCCTTTGATGCCAAAGAGCTTCTTAATCCCGGTAAAGGTATACCGACCTTGAGAAGTTGTCAGGAGTACCGTTCGTTGGATCTTGATCTAACGCCCAATGCTCAGGTTAGCGCCAATAGCAATACTGATGCAGGAGAGTTCCGTGTCTGATTTAACCAATGAATTGATTAGCCAAGTCCGTGATGCGGTTGAAGCTAAAGAGACGCTGGCTATTTCAGCGGGTGGCAGTAAAGCCTTTGTGGGACGTCAGATCGAGACGGATCGTAAGATCGATGTCAGTGGTCACACGGGCATTGTTAGCTACCAACCGGTTGAGCTCGTTATGACCGCACGTGCCGGTACCACGCTTGCAGAGATTGAGTCAGCCCTATCTGAACACAATCAGATGCTGGCTTGTGAGCCGCCACGTTTCGGTGGCAAAGCAACCCTAGGTGGTACTTTAGCAACAAACGTTTCTGGTCCGGGACGCCCTTGGTACGGATCCATTCGTGATCATGTACTAGGCGTCAGGTTGATCAATGGCGAAGCAGAACAACTTCGGTTTGGTGGTCAGGTGATGAAGAATGTCGCCGGTTACGATCTTTCGCGTCTGCAAGCGGGTGCGATGGGTGGATTAGGCCTAATGACCGAGATCTCTCTAAAAGTACTGCCTAAACCAGCGACTACCCGCACGTTGAAGTTTTCAATGGATCAAGCCGAAGCGATACAGCGCATGAACTCCATGTCAGGTCAGCCAAAGCCGATTACAGCGGCTTATTGGCACAACGGAGAATTGTTTGTTCGTCTGGCAGGTGCAGCCTCAGCAGTTGATGCGACTGCAAAAATTTGGGGTGGTGATGAACTGGCTCCAGAGGTTGCCTTGGCTCTTTGGGCGGATCTGCAAGATCAGAAACCAACCCTATTCAATGCGGAAAAAGTCTGGCGCTTCTCCGTTAAGGGCAGTGCGGATGTCCTACCCATCGAAGGGGATTCATTAATCAACTGGGGTGGCGCTGAGCGCTGGTATGCCGGTGATCACAGTTTCGATCGTATGGTGGAGCTAGCAGAGAGTGCTGGTGGACAGGTTTCACTCTACCGCGGAGGTGATCGTACTGACGAGGTACTTCATCCGGTTAATCCATCAATTCAGGCTCTGCAACAACGCATTAAAGCGTCTGTCGATCCGCAGGGGGTGTTCAATCCCGGCCGTGCGTTTGGTTGGTTGTAGGAGTCAGTGTAATGAAAACGAATATAGTTCAAACCTTCCTAGCGACGCCTGAAGGACAAGAGGCGGAAGAGATTCTGCGTAGCTGCGTTCACTGTGGTTTCTGTACAGCGACTTGCCCAACCTACCAAGAGTTGAATGATGAGCGAGACGGTCCGCGTGGTCGAATCTATCTGATCAAACAGCTGTTGGAGACCGATGAGGTGACCGAAAAAACTCGGACACACCTAGATCGCTGTCTGACCTGTCGTTCATGTGAGACGACCTGTCCATCGGGCGTTCAATATGGACGTCTAGTTGATATAGGTCGTGGCATTGTTGAGAAGAAATTGGATCGCCCTGTTACGGAAAAAGTGGTTCGCTGGGGATTGAAACAGGTTCTGCCTCACGCTAACCGCTTTGGTCCGCTACTAAAAGTAGGTCAGGTGTTTAAACCGATTCTACCTGGCGCTCTGGGTAAGAAGGTCCCGCCTAAACGTAAAGCCTCTCCTTGGCCAGCCAAACGTCATGCTCGAGTTATGATGGCTCTTGCCGGTTGTGCTCAACCCAGTGCTGCACCCAATACCAATGCGGCAACGGCTCGGGTACTGGATAAGCTAGGAATCACTCTGGTTGAAGCACCACAAGCTGGATGCTGTGGAGCGGTGAATTACCACCTGTCGGCACACGAAGCGGGTCTTAATGAGATGCGCAAGAACATTGACGCCTGGTGGCCAGCGATTGAAGGGGGTTGTGAAGCCATTGTGATGACCGCGTCTGGTTGCGGTGCCATGGTTCAGGAGTACGGGCATCTATTAAGAGATGACCCAGACTACGCGGAGAAGGCCAAGCGTGTGAGTGAGCTGACAAAAGATATCAGTGAGGTGCTGCTGGCTGAAGATCTGTCACCACTTGCTCCCAATACTGATGGTGAAAAGATCGCGTTCCACTGTCCTTGTACCTTGCAGCACGCTATGAAACAGAGCGGCTCCGTAGAAAAAGTACTCGAGAAAGTGGGCTTTGATCTGGCCAAGACCAAGGATAAGCATCTCTGTTGTGGTTCCGCGGGCACCTACTCGATTCTTCAGCCGAAGATCAGTCAAAAGCTGCTAGCCAATAAGGTTGAGGCACTGACAGGGGATAAACCGACACAGATCGCTACCGCGAACATTGGGTGTCAGTTACACATTGAGACAGCTTCGCCGGTACCGGTTAATCACTGGATTGAACTGTTGGATCGATAAGATCGCAGTCACTATTAAAGGGGCCTTGTTAGGCCCCTATTTATTTGTCACTGCTTCTATTTTTCAGTTTCGGATTCGGGTGTGACGAGATGATCTCGGTTCCAAAGAGTGGGGTAGAGCGGAATCCAAAGTGCTACCAGGGCGAGGGTGCCAAAGCCACCAAATAGAATGGAGGGGACCGCACCAATCCAGGCGGCAAGTGCACCTGATTCAAATTCACCCAGTTGATTGGAGGTTGCAATAAAGAGTGAGTTAACCGCGCTGACCCGTCCGCGCATCTCATCGGGTGTTTCAACCTGAACCAGTGTTGAGCGAATCACAACACTGATCATATCGGCGGCGCCAAGAACAAACAGAGCGGTCAGCGATACCCACATCACTTCAGAGAAACCGAAGACCAGAGTGCCCAAGCCAAAGACCCAGACGGCCGCATAGAGCCAACGCCCGGAGTGTCGTTGAATCGGGTATTTTGCAAGCAAGAACGACATCGCAACGGCCCCCGCCGCTGGTGCGCTTCTTAACAGGCCTAAACCGACTGAATCGGTCTGTAATATTTCGTGCGCAATCATCGGTAGAAGAGCAGTAACGCTGCCGATTAGAACCGCCAGCGTATCGAGCATTAACGATCCCCATACCGGTTTGTTGCGCCAGACGTGGACAAAGCCCTCAAACAACTCTTTGCGACGCTGCTCGCTTCGGTCCCGTTTGATGGCTGTATCTTTCATGCCAAACAGCGTCACAATCGATATTAAGACGAACAGCATGCTAGTGGCATAGAGTGTGCCGGCTCCAAAAATATAGATGACGCCACCTAAAGCCGGACCAATAATTGTAATGGTCTCACGAGCTGAAGCGGTCAGTGTCATCGCTTGGGTCAGAAGCTGGCGCGGCACCAGATTCGGCACCATCGCTTGCCCCGCAGGCATGCTGAAGGTTCTAGAGACGCCCAGCATGAAACAGGCTATGTAGATGATCCCTTCTGTAATGGTCTCAGTGAAACTGGTTAAGGAGAGCGCACCAATGGTGATTAACAGCAGCACCCGACTCCAAATCATCACCTTATGACGATCGTATCGATCGGCCATGTCGCCTGCGTGCAGCGTAAACAGAATCTGAGGTACATAACGCGCCAGACCAACCCAGCCAAGCGCCATAGCGCTTTCGGTCATCAGGTAGACCTGCCAGCCCAAGCCGATCAGCATCATCTGAATCGCCATGCCGGAGGTGAGTTGGCTGGTGAGGAACCGAACAAATAATCCCTGTTTTAATAGCCGGGTGTCACTCACTGGTCTGAATCCTTAGAGGGGTTTCTGGCCTCTTCATGACTCTCTAATCTATGGCCTGCATCAATAAATTTTGGCAGACGCAAATTGCCAAATATGGCGGCCAGTCGGGTTAGAAAAATGACTAACATTGCCAAGTAGGAGAGGAGTATCGGATCGATGTAACCCTCACCTGATACAAATACCATCGCACCGAGTATGGTGCAGGTGGCATAGAGTTCGCCGTCGCCACCGCCAAGAATCATCGGGTCTTCATTGGTTAGCACATCACGGATAAGGCCGCCTGCAACGGCTGTGATACAGGCCATCATGACGACCAGTAGGGGCGATAGATCAGCCATCTGGGCCTTTTGCGCACCGATGATTGCAAAAAGTGAGATACCGGCGGCATCGAATATCAGCAACAGTCGGCGCGGGTAGCGAAGATAACGCGCTAAGATAAAGGTCACGAGACCCGCAATCAGTGCCGTTGATATATACCAGGTCTCTTCAAGCCAAAAGATGGGGCCGTTGTTGATGGTTAGGTCACGAATAGTCCCTCCACCTACCGCAGTGACGACGGCTAATACCATGACGCCAAAGATGTCGATGCGCTTACCGGTGGCGGCTAAGGCACCGGTGATAGCAAATACAACCGTCCCTAGAAACTCGGCAGCGAGTAGTGGCTGACTAAACAACAAAAGCCTCCCTTTGCTCTCTATGGATGCAAGCTTATCTGTGCGACAATCGGACTCATATTTATATGGGTCAGTGTTGGTATGAATTGTGCATTCTTTCACTCAAATCATCCATGAGTAAAGGATCTATTTGATTATGAAAATTTCTGAAGCGGGCGTTAAGTTTGGTACCAGTGGCGTTCGAGGCTTGGTCAGTGAGCTAACCAATGAGGTCGCGTACGCCTTTGCTGCTGCGTTTTGGCAAGCGGCAGGTCAAGGGACCCGTGTTGTTATAGGTCATGACTTACGACCCTCCAGCCCGCAAATTACCCGAGCCTGCATGGCGGCCATGAGAGACTTAGGTGTCGAGGTGATTTATGTCGGTGCATTGGCAACACCAGCCGTCGCCTACTACGCGTCTAAGATGCATGCGCCTGCGATTGTGGTGACTGGCAGCCATATCCCGTTCGATCGGAACGGAATCAAGTTTTACAGCGTCGAGGGTGAGATCAATAAGGCACATGAAGAGTCGATCTCATCGGCCGAGGTAGTGCTGCCTCAAATTATTGAGTGTCCAGAACTGCCTGCGATTGATGCTGGTGCTAAGTCGGCTTACCTATCACGCTATGTTGACTGTTTCGGTCAAGATCTTTGTTCTGGCTTGAAGGTCGCTATCTATCAGCACTCAAGTGTTGCTCGTGATCTGTTAAGTGAACTGTTCGAGGCGATGGGGGCAGAGGTGATTGCCCTTGGCAGGACAGAACAGTTTGTGCCTATCGATACTGAAGCGGTGCGTACAGAGGATATTGAACAGGCTAAGCGTTGGGCGTCTGAGGTTGGATTTGATCTTTTGGTCTCTACCGATGGTGATGCGGACCGTCCTCTCATCGCCGATGAGACAGGGACCTTTTTCCGCGGTGATATTCTGGGTGTCCTCACAGCAAAGGCGGTCGGTGCAGAAGCGGTTGTGACTCCCGTCAGCAGTAATACGGCACTGGAATTAAGCGGTTGGTTTGATCAAACGCTGCGTACACGAATAGGCTCACCCTATGTGATTGCAGGAATGGAGTCGGTTGCAGAGGGTGTTGTTGCCGGTTTTGAAGCGAACGGTGGATTTTTGTTAGGTAGCGATGTTGGACTGAATGGGTCAACGCTTTCAACGTTGGCGACGCGTGATGCTGTTCTGCCAATGCTGGCGGTCATCTACCTCGCCAAACAGAATCAGCTTAAGGCCAGTCAACTGTCGGCCGAGCTGCCAGAGCGATACACCGCATCGGATCGCATTCCAGGGATAGCGACCGAGTGGAGCCAATCGATGTTACAGCGTCTGAATGAAGGGCAGCTGCAGTTTGAATCGCTAATGCCTTGGTCTTTGGGTGGTATTCGATCAGTCGATCAGACCGATGGTTATCGTGTCGACTTTGATACTGATACGATTGTCCATCTTCGTCCCTCTGGTAATGCTCCAGAGCTGCGCTGTTATGTCGAGATGAACAGTGAACAGGATGCGACAGAACTCTGTCGTCGGGTACTTAACAAGGTCGAGCAACTGTTTAAGAGTGAAGTATAGATGTTAAATTTTGCTGCTAACCTATCGTTTCTATTTTCAGACCTTCCCTTTTTAGAGCGTTTCGTTGCGGCAAAAAAAGCCGGTTTTGATTCGGTCGAGTATCTTTTCCCGTACGACTATCCTGCGGAACAGATTAAAGACCTTTTAAATGAGTCTGGTTTGGAGCAAGCGCTGTTCAATGCCTCTGCCGGTGATTGGGGTGCGGGTGAACGTGGGCTAGCGGCGCTGGTCGGTCGCGAATCTGAGTTTAAAGCCTCGATTGAACAGGCGGCCTCTTATGCCGAGGTGTTGGGCAATCGACGTCTGCACATCATGTCCGGGCTAGCCGATTTTTCCGATCCAAAGGCATTTGAAACCTATCTGAATAATTTAACCTGGGCGGCCGATCAACTGAACTTATCAGGTATCAATGTGTTAATTGAGCCGATTAACAGTCGTGATATGCCAGGCTACTTTTTAACGACACCTGAGCAAGCTGCAGAGGTGATTGAGTTGGCCAATCGCACAAATTTAAAAATGCAGTTTGACCTCTACCATGCTCAGATTATGTGCGGGGATCTTATTACCCGTTTAGAGCGATACTGGCCTCTGATTGATCATATGCAGATCGCATCCGTGCCCGATCGCAATGAACCATCCAGCGGCGAAATCAACTACTCCTACCTCTTTAACTGGCTCGATCAAAAAGGGTATCAAGGATTCATTGGTTGCGAATATCGACCTAAAACAACGACTTTAGAGGGTTTGGGTTGGTTGTCTGACTACAAAAGGTCATCTAATGGATAAACCCAAGGCGCTTCTTGTTGCCGGCATTAGTGCTGAGCTAAAAGGTATGTTGGCGGAGGTGGTTGAACTGGTTCCGCTAAATAAGCAGGGTGATGCGAATCAGTTTTTAGCGGATCAGGGTGCCGATTTTGAATTGGTGGTCACCAGTGCCGGCAAAGGCTGTGCAAACGCATTGATGGAGCAGCTGCCCAATCTTAAAGTGATCTTTAACTGGGGCGTTGGCTATGACAAAGTGGATGTCGAGTTTGCGACTTCGCGCAATGTGTATGTGACCAACACACCCGACGTGCTTAACGAGTGTGTGGCGGATATGGCGATTGGGATGCTGATCTCACAAGCGCGCTGTATGGGCGAGGCTGAACGCTTTGTTCGTCGCGGTGAATGGCTTAGCAACCCAACACCACCGATGGGGCAAAAAGTCAGCGGTAAGCGCCTGGGTATTGTCGGATTAGGACGCATTGGATTGGAGACTGCTAAGAGAGCCGAGGCGTTTTCAATGCAGATTCGCTATCACAATCGTCATCCACGGGAGGATGTCGACTACGCTTATGAAGCGTCGATTGTTGAGCTGGCAAAATGGTCCGACTACTTGCTTCTGCTCTGTCCAAGTACGCCAGAGACCTATCAGATGATCGATCGAGAGGTGTTACAGGCCTTGGGACCACAAAGTTCGCTGATCAATATCGCCCGCGGTGCGGTGGTGGATCAAAAGGCACTGGTTGATCTTCTGCTGTCCGGTGAGTTGGGTGGTGCGGCGTTGGATGTCTTTGAGAGAGAGCCAGAGGTGCCAGAGGCGCTAATGGATCTGCCTAATGTGTTGCTATTGCCACACGTTGGTAGTGCCACGTTTGAAACCCGAACGGCAATGGCCCAGTTGGTTGTCGATAATGTAAAAGCCTATATCGAATCAGGAAGCCTGGTTACTCCCGTCAATTAGTCCAGTAGGTAAATGCTGGTAAAGAACCAGAGGGTGATGGCTGTGCTGGCAAAAATGATGGCCAGTCTAACCCAGCTGTTTGGAATCCTCTTGGAGATGATGCCTGCTGCATAGCCCCCAATCAGTGTGCCAACCAGCAGTATCAATGTTTCGTTCCAGCTAATCAGATCATTGATTAGGAATAGCACAATGGCACAACCTGAAATGGTCGATGAGTAGAGCAGTTTAAGTGCATTCATCTCATTAACAGAGCGATAGCCTGCTAAGCTGCAGTAACTCAGCAGTAATATCCCCAGTCCTGCATTAAAGAATCCACCGTAGATTGATACGCCAATAAAAAGCAGGGTAAATAACCCGTTTTGTGCTTTATCGATATGGCGATGTTTTTGGCTCCACTTTTGTAATGTCTTATTAAACTGTCCGCCAAAAATAAACAGCAGAGTCGCGAAGAGTAGTAGCCAAGGCACGGCTTTTTCAAATTCGCTGTTAGAGGTTTGTGTTAACAGGTAGGCACCTATTATTCCGCCGATCGCAGAGATAAAAGAGAAGATCAGAAGTTTTTTAGGTGAATCTTTTATCTCTTGTCGAAGCGCATAGGTGCCCGAAAGATAGCCAGCTGTTGCAGCAAAGGTGTTGCTGGCATTGGCGATGACAGGGGGAACCCCAACAGCAATCAGAGCGGGGAATGTGATAAAACTTCCACCGCCAGCAAGAGAGTTTACGATGCCACCTAAAATACCTGCAGCGGCAAGAAATAGAATCTCTTCCAAACTTATTGACTCTTTAGCTGATTGATTAAATGCCAAATTGATAAGGCTAAAGAGACCGCTGCCGTGACAATAAGCACCTCTGCCATAGTGATCCCTTTAATGATCTCTGGCGTGTAGCCACATAGCTCCCAAGGTTCAAATATTGCCGGAAGCCAAAGGTGAAGGGGAAACCAGTTTGGGAAAGGGTCGCTCAATGTGCAGCTGCTCTCAAACCAGTAGCGCTCGATCCCTAAAACTTGGTAGCTCTGGTAAAGCAGAAAAGCCATCAGTGGAACAAGTAAAAAGGCGAGCAGCGTCTGTATAGAACGCGCTGAGAAGATCTTCCCGGATACTGCCAAGAGAAGGGCGCCAAAGAGTGTGGCACGAATCTGTACGCAGAGAGCACAGGGACCGTAGTCGAGTAGGTATTGAAAAACTAAAGCCCCAGCCTCGAGGCCTAACGCGAGTATAAGTGTGTAGCTCCAGATGAGCGGTTTTGGCGATTCTCTAAACTTAAACATGGCTTCTTTGAATGGTTATTTTCTAGGTGATTCTAATCATCTTTTTATTCGCTGTCGCTATTAAAAATTAGAACTTTGTAAATTTATTTAAATGGATTTATTCGTGGTTTAATTTAATTGTTTGGTTTAGGTTTTTTAAATATTTTTATTTATTTAAAGTTTTATATTGAGAAAACTATTTATTTTTATATATTATGTTGGCGTTAAATTAAAACTGTGCATCCCCTTTGCCAACTATTAATAGTATTAGGAATTTTTGATGAGCGATTTTATTAAAACTCTTTTGCGCAAAAACTCTCTTCGTAAACAGTGCCAATCGGTTGGTGCAGATGAGATCGAAAAAGTGATTGCCGATCTAACGGATATTCTTGAAGAGCGTCGCGCTGAGGAAGCTGCTTTACTAGAGCAGAACCGTGCAAAGCTGGAGGCGATTGAAGCGATTCGCCAGAAGATGCGTGAAGCGGGTATTGCGCTCGATGAGCTAACTGGTATCACTGAATCGGCGCCTAAATCTCGTAAAGAGGTGAAAGCTAAGTACCAGATTACCGATGCAAGTGGTCAAACCCATGCCTGGACAGGTCGCGGTCGCACTCCAACTGTATTCGCAGAGTACATGGCTTCTCGTGGTATCACAAAAGATCAACTGCCAACCATAGATTGATATATAATCGCTCTATGAGTGAAGGCCCTTCCTCGGAAGGGTCTTTTTGTTTCTATGTTTTGAGGTTGCGTCCGCATGTCTGATGAAAAACTGCAAAAAGTGTTGGCGCGCTCCGGTGTAGGCTCACGTCGTGAGATGGAGCGTTGGATCGAAGAGGGTCGAGTCGAAGTAAACGGCAAATTGGCGACTCTTGGTGATCGTGTTTCTGCTGAAGACCAGATTAAGGTCGATGGCAAATCTATTGAACTGAACAGTGCGGGTAGCCAAACTGCTCGAGTTCTTATCTACAATAAACCCATTGGTGAAGTCTGCACTCGCCATGATCCTGAAGGCAGGCCAACTGTCTTTGATAATCTGCCGAAGCTTAAATCTGAGCGTTGGGTTGCGATCGGTCGTCTCGATATCAATACATCGGGTCTTTTGGTTTTTACTACCGATGGTGAAATTGCTAACAAGATGATGCACCCATCGAGCAACATTGACCGTGAATACGCGGTTCGAGTTCTAGGTGATGTCAGTGATGCCGTACTCAAGCGTCTAACTGACGGTGTTCTGCTTGAAGATGGCATGGCTAAGTTTACCGACGTTCGTTACTTCAATGGTGAAGGTGCCAACAAATGGTTCCACTGTTGTGTCATGGAGGGGCGTAACCGTGAAGTTCGTCGTCTTTGGGAGTCGCAAGAGCTGCAAGTTAACCGTCTAAAGCGTGTCCGTTTCGGGCCGGTATTCCTCCCCAGTGACGTTAAGGTAGGCACTTGGCGTGAGCTTGGTCAGAAAGAGGTCGACATTCTAACGGATGAGCTGCTGCTAGAGCGTCGTAAAGTGCCTTCGATCAATCCCGAAGATCTTGATCGTAAAGAGCGCGAATACAAACGCCAGAAGATACGTCAAACCACCGATCATAACCGTGATTCAGCACGACAGGATCGCCGTAAGCGTAAGGTTCGTGTCGTGGGCAAGCGAGGGTGACAATTGAGGGGGCTGTCCTTCGGTCTGATCCCTCTCTCTAGCTGATAGTGACGGGCCTTCAGCCTGTCATCTGCTTTATCGGTGTTTTCCAGATAGGCATTAAATTCTAACTGCGGATGACAGGCTGAAGGCCAGTCATCTCTACTAAGATCGCGGCCTTTTTAAGACCGCTCCAACGTTGGTAATGGCCAGCCTTTAGGCTGGGTATTCGCTCTCTAGCTAAAATCCGCAGCAGACATTGCACCTTGTGCATCTATATTCTGTCCGTTGACTCCTTTGCTATCAGGTCCCATTAGGAATAGATACGCAGGTTGGATATCGTCGGGTGTTGCAATGGTGCTTGGGTCCTCTGCAGGGTATGCGTAGGCACGCATTGCAGTGGCGGTACCGCCTGGATTGATGGCGTTGATGCGGATGCTTGGGTCATTCTCTAGCTCGTCAGCTAAGGTCTCCATCAGTCCCAGTGTGGCGAATTTAGAGACGCAGTAGGCACCCCAGTAGGCACGGCCCTTGGTCGCAACCCCCGAAGTGACAAAAATGACTGAGGCGTCTTCGGATTGTCTAAGCAGTGGCATTAGGGTCTGTGTCAGGATGAACGGTGCGTTGACGTTCACGCGCATTACCTGTTCCCAGATGATCGGGTCGTAGTTCTCAATCGAAGTTCTTAGACCAAGTATGCCTGCGTTGTGCAGGATGCCATCTAGCTTGCCAAAGGTCTCATCCAGCAAGTTGGCCAGCTCAATGTAGTCGGGTTCGCTTGCCTTGTCGAAGTCGATCGGCACGATGGCAGGCTGTTTACAGCCTAGCGCTTCAATTTCATCGTAGACAGCTTCAAGCTTCTCCTCGGTGCGGCCCGCTAGTATGACAGTCGCGCCCGCTTTGGCGTAGGCGATAGCTGAAGCTTTACCTATTCCATCACCGGCACCAGTGACCAGAATAGTGCGTCCTTCAAGAAGTTGCTCGGGAGCGTCGTAGGTAAACATGCTTAGACCTTTTAAATAAATTGTTCACTAAGAAATGAGAGAAGGTTCTCGGACTGATGAAGTGCATGAGTTGCTTGCCACTCCCTATAATCCTCGCCTTGCGCTAAGTAACCGAAGGTGCAGGCTACCGTTGGTGTGCCTGCCGCTTTTCCAGCGACAATGTCGCGAATATGGTCGCCAAAGTAGAGTGAGTGCTCTGCTGTTGCATCAACCGTTTTAAGCGCTTTGATAATCCCTTCTGGATCGGGTTTTGATTGACTAACGTCCTCTGGGCAGATGCAGACACTGCAGCGATCAGTGAGTTGCAGCTGTTCAAGCACGATATCCGTCAATTCGCGAGGTTTGTTGGTCACAATGCCCCAGGCGATCTGCTGCTCCTCAAGCCAAGTTAATGCTTCGTTAAAGCCAGGAAATAGACCGCCACTCTCGACCGGGTTACTTCTATAAAGAGAGAGAAACTCATTGTGAAGTGCTGTCTCATTGGCAATGAACTGCTCTGGGAAAGCGGCCTTAAGCATTGGCTTTCCGCCGTTCGATGCATTATCCCTAATTAGCTGAAAATCGGGCTCCGCGTAGCCGTGGTTCTGTGCCTGCTGGCAAATGACGCGATAAAAGTCCGGGGCTGTATCCAGCATTGTGCCGTCTAGATCAAAGAGTGCGGATCTCATAGTGGTTTGGTCGCGGCAACCAGATAGTTCACGCTGACATCATTAGCATCCAGTGCATAGACTTTGGTCAGTGGGTTGTAGGTCATACCGCATAGGTCATCCACCTCCAGTCCAGCAGCACGCATGTGGTTGGCCAGTTCAGCCGGGCGGATGAACTTGTTGAAGTCGTGTGTGCCGTTGGGAACCAGTTTAAGCAGACGCTCTGCACCCAAAATGGCAAACAGGTAGGCTTTCGGGTTGCGATTTAAAGTCGAGAAAAAAACGCGTCCACCTGGTTTGGTTAGGGCTGCACAGGCTTTTACGACCGAAGCTGGGTCTGGAACGTGTTCTAGCATCTCCATGCAGGTGACGACATCAAAGCGCTCTGGGTTCTGTTCAGCGAACTCTTCCGCTGTTGTGCGGGTGTAATCGACTTTAACGCCAGACTCTAGGCCGTGCAGTTTGGCGATTTTTAGTGGCGCTTCACCCATATCAATGCCGCTAACTGAGGCGCAGCGGTGCGCCATCGCTTCCGATAAAATGCCACCGCCACAGCCGACATCTAATACCTCTTTGCCGGCCAGATCAGCATGACGATCAATGAAGCCAACTCGCAGTGGGTTGATATCGTGAAGGGGTTTGAATTCACTCTCTTTATCCCACCAGCGTGATGCAAGCTCTTCGAATTTAGAGATCTCTTGTGGGTCGATATTCAGGTTTGTTTGATCGGTCATTTAGGCTACCAAAGTGGCAATTCATTAACGGTTAATGGCGCTAGTTTATCACCCCTTTGAATAAGGCCCAAAAGCTGATTTGATTCAATTGTTTGTGTTATGATGTGGACTTTATTTTTGCACCGGGTGGCGGTGCGAACAGAAGACTAAAAGGAACGCCAGATAATGGGTGACCTAACCAAAGAAGTTCTTCCGGTAAATATCGAAGACGAACTGAAGCAGTCCTACCTAGATTACGCAATGAGCGTGATCGTCGGCCGTGCACTACCTGATGCGCGTGACGGCCTAAAACCGGTTCACCGTCGTGTGCTGTTTGCGATGAATGAGCTGGGTAATGATTGGAATAAACCCTACAAAAAATCCGCTCGTGTGGTT
Source organism: Marinobacterium sp. xm-d-564 (assembly GCF_013283345.1). NCBI lineage: Bacteria > Pseudomonadati > Pseudomonadota > Gammaproteobacteria > Oceanospirillales > Oceanospirillaceae > Marinobacterium > Marinobacterium sp. xm-d-564. The sequence continues at coordinate 178,752 of NZ_WBYO01000004.1, forward strand.
GGTGATGTAATCGGTAAATACCACCCTCACGGCGACAGTGCGGTTTACGATACGATCGTTCGTATGGCGCAAGACTTCTCTATGCGCTACATGCTGGTAGACGGTCAGGGTAACTTTGGTTCGGTGGACGGTGACTCTGCTGCGGCAATGCGTTACACCGAAATTCGAATGAAGAGGATCTCTCACGAGCTTCTTTCGGATCTGGATAAAGAGACGGTCGATTACGTCGATAACTACGACGGTACCGAAAAGATTCCAGCGGTCCTTCCGACTCGTGTGCCTAACCTGTTGGTCAATGGTTCAGCGGGTATTGCGGTAGGTATGGCGACGAACATTCCGCCCCACAACTTAGGTGAGGTGGTTCGAGGCTGTTTGGCACTGATCGAGAACCCGGATATTACTATCGATGAACTGCTTGAGTTTATCCCAGGTCCAGACTTCCCGACGGGCGGTATTATCAATGGCCGTGCAGGTATTTTGCAGGCCTACCGAACAGGTCGTGGCCGTATCTATGTTCGTGCAAAACACCACGTTGAGGAGCACCCGAAAAACGGTCGTCCTATGCTGGTTATCACCGAGATTCCTTACCAGCTCAACAAAGCGCGCTTGATCGAAAAGATCGCTGAGCTGGTCAAAGAGAAAAAGATCGAAGGTATCAGCGAACTTCGCGATGAGTCAGACAAAGATGGTATGCGTATCGTTATTGAGTTGCGTCGTGGTGAAGTGCCTGATGTCATCATCAATAACCTATTTGCGCAGACACAGCTGCAGAGCGTGTTTGGTATTAACATGGTGGCGTTGGTTGATGGTCAACCGCGTCTATTGGATCTGAAAACGGCGCTTGAGTGTTTCGTTCGTCACCGTCGCGAAGTTGTCACACGTCGTACGGTTTACCTACTGCGTAAAGCGCGAGAGCGTGGCCACATCTTGGAAGGTTTGGCGATCGCACTGGCAAACATTGATCCTGTCATTGAACTGATTAAGAAATCCCCAACCCCTGCGGAGGCAAAAGAGGCGCTGATTGCGACCGCTTGGGCGCCTGGTCAGGTGTTGGATATGCTAGAGCGTGCAGGTGAAGATGCCTGTCGTCCAGAAGGTTTGGAAGCTCAGTTCGGCCTGCGTGACAACAGCTACTACCTATCGCCAGCTCAAGCGCAAGCGATTCTCGAATTGCGACTACACCGTCTAACCGGTCTAGAGCACGAAAAGCTGATTGAAGAGTACCGCGATCTTATCGAGCGTATTGCAGAGCTTTTAGAGATTCTTGGCTCACACGTTCGTTTGATGGAAGTGATTACTGAAGAGTTGAACGAGCTGGTTGCAGAGTACGCAGATGAGCGTCGCACTGAGATCACTGCGTCTATGCAGGATCTAACCATTGCTGATCTGATCACCGAAGAGGAGATGGTTGTGACTATCTCGCACGGTGGTTATGCGAAGACACAGCCGCTTGAGGCCTACCAAGCACAACGTCGCGGCGGTAAAGGTAAGTCTGCGACAGCAATGAAAGATGAAGATTTTGTCGAGCATCTGCTGGTGACTAACAGTCACGATACGATCCTGTGTTTCACCAACTTCGGTAAGGTCTACTGGCTGCGCGTGTTTGAGATCCCTCAGGCAAGCCGTACCGCTCGTGGTCGACCTATGGTCAATATTCTGCCGTTGGCAGAGGGTGAGCGCATCAGCACGATTCTTCCTGTTAAAGAGTTTGATGATGAGCGTTGCGTATTCATGGCGACAGCCAATGGTACCGTGAAGAAGACCCGTCTATCGGCCTTCTCTCGCCCACGCAGTACAGGTCTGATTGCATTGGATATCGTTGAAGGTGACCGCCTAATCGGTGCATCACTGACAAACGGTAGCGACGATGTGATGCTGGTGACCTCTGCGGGTAAAGCGATTCGCTTCAATGAAACAGATGTTCGTGAGATGGGTCGTACCGCTCGCGGTGTGCGTGGCGTTAAGTTGGATGATGTCGCTAAAGTGATCTCATTGATGGTGCCTAAGGAGGGTGGTCAGGTGCTGACTGCTTCTGAGAAAGGCTATGGTAAGAAGACAGCGATCACAGAGTTCCCAATTCGTGGTCGTGGCGGTATGGGTGTCATTGCTATGCAGTGCACCGATCGTAACGGTGCGTTGGCCGGTGCTGTCCAGGTATTTGATGGCGATGACATCATGCTGATCAGTGATCTTGGCACCATGGTTCGTACCCGTACTTCTGAGATCTCCTCACTCGGTCGAAATACCCAGGGTGTCCGACTCATTCGCGTAGCGGATGATGAGACTCTGATCGGTATCGCTCGAATCGAAGAGCCGGAAGAGGATGAAGATGCGACTGATGCAGCTGGAGAGGGTAACTCAACAGAAACTAATGCATCAGAAGAGAGTCAAGTTGCACAAGAGGAGTCTGATGATTCCGACGGCAGCGAAGAAGAGTAATTGAGGCTCGGAACCCCTATTAAATGAATCGTCTATTTAATTTCAGCGCTGGCCCTGCAGCGCTGCCAACGGAAGTACTAGAAATCGCCCAATCTGAAATGTTGGATTGGCATGGCAAAGGCCTCTCTATTATGGAGATGAGCCACCGTAGCGCTGAGTTTGTTAGCGTTGCTGAAGGGGCTGAACAGGATTTGCGTGATCTGATGAACATCAGTGACGACTACGCTGTCATGTTCCTTCAAGGGGGCGCGACCAGTCAGTTTGGTATGGTGCCGATGAATCTGTCACAAGGTGGCAAGGTCTCGTACATCAACACGGGTGTTTGGTCGAAAAAAGCGATCAAAGAGGCAAAGCGTTTTGCAGATGTCTCTATCGCTGCCTCAACTGAGTCATCAAACTTTTGTGAAGCGCCGCTGCAGTCTGATCTCTCTATTGATTCGACGGCTAACTACCTTCACTACACCACCAATGAAACCATTGGCGGCGTTCAGTTTGATTACATTCCAGACGCGGGTGACGTGCCGCTTGTGGCTGATATGTCTTCGGACATACTCTCTGCGCCTGTTGATGTCTCACGCTTTGGTTTGATCTATGCGGGTGCTCAGAAGAATATCGGACCTGCCGGCTTAACGGTTGTGATCGCGCGTAAAGATCTATTAGGCAATCCCTTAAGTACAGCGCCGACTATGTACGACTATGCGGTTCACGCTGCTGAAGGGTCGATGCACAATACGCCGCCGACACTGGCCTGGTATCTGTCAGGTTTAGTATTTCAGTGGATTAAGCGCCAGGGTGGTTTGTCTGCAATGGCGGAATTGAATCATCGCAAAGCGTCTAAACTCTATGCTGCGATTGATGCAAGTGACTTTTTTGCCAACCCAGTTGCTGTGCGAAACCGTTCGATCATGAACGTTCCGTTCACACTGGCGGATTCTGCTCTGGATAAAGCCTTCCTGGCCGAATCTGAAGAGGCAGGGTTGTTGAATCTTAAGGGGCATCGTTCTGTCGGTGGTATGCGTGCAAGCATCTACAATGCTGTGCCCGAAGCAGCGGTTGATGCACTGATCGATTTTATGGCTGATTTCGAAAAGCGCCGAGGCTAACAATGGATCAGCAGAATCTCTACCAGGGGCTGACTCAAGATGAGGCGCTGACACAGGTGCGTGATGAGATCGATCAGATTGATCAAGAGATTCATGCTCTGTTGAACAAGCGTGCTGAGTGTGCCCAAAGAGTGGCTGATATTAAGCATAACTTTGGTGCGAATTCGCCGGTTTTTTATCGACCTGAGCGAGAAGCGCAGGTGCTTCGTAAAGCGATGCAGCGCAATCAGGGACCACTTCCTGATCAGGAGATTGCACGTCTGTTCAGGGAGGTGATGTCGGTCTGTCTGGCGCATGAGCACCGTATGAATGTTGGGTTTGTTTCAACCTCTGAATTAGATACTGAGCAAGCTGCTCTGAAACAATTTGGTCACTCGGTTGAGCCTATTGCATTCGCTAGTGCATCGGAAACCTTGCTGAGCTTAGCGCAGGGAGCGTTGCACTACGCGGTTCTTTCAGTAAATAGATTGCCTGAGGTCTTGTCGTTATTGGTGACTCATCAGTTAAACGTTGTTGGTGAGGTAACTCTCCATGGTGATGAGGCCTTTTTAGTGTTAGGGCATCAAGAGGTTTCGGCATCGGGCGATGATAAAACAGCATTGATTGTTGAGAGTGCCGAATCAGTGGTTACTGATTCGAAGCGAAATATCACCGATGGATCCCTAACCTACATGGAGCTTGATGGCGCTAGGTCGATTGAACAGCTTCAGTCTTTGTTGGGGCCAGAACTTAACTTTCACTACCTGGGTCTTTTTCCCAAAGCGGTTTTTTAGGAACTAAAATCGTGTCTGTAGATCAAAAAACTTTAGCAGTATCGGGTGTTCAACAGTTAACACCTTACCAACCAGGGAAGCCCATCGAAGAGCTTGAGCGTGAGCTGGGGATTACTGAGTCGATCAAACTGGCCAGTAATGAAAACCCTTTGGGCCCAAGCTCTATCGCACTTAAAGCAGCTATTGATAGTCTACAAGATGCAACGCTCTACCCTGATGCGTCGGGAACAGAGCTAAAACGCACCTTGAAGGCTCATTATGGACTAGCAGAGGATCGTTTAACCCTGGGTAATGGATCCAATGATCTACTAGAGCTGATCGCTAGGGTGTTTGTTTGTCCTGACGATGAGGTGATCTACTCAGAATACGCTTTCATTGTCTATCCGCTGGTGACTCAGGCCTGCTGTGCCGTGTCCGTAGTTACCCCAGCCAAAGAGTATGGTCACGATCTAGACGCTATGGCTAATGCCATTACTGACAAGACGCGTCTTATCTTCTTAGCCAACCCCAATAACCCAACCGGCACGGTCTTCTCTGAAGACCAGTTTCGCGCGTTCATGGCTCGTGTGTCTGAGCAGGTTATAGTGGTTTTGGATGAGGCTTACACCGAATATTTAACGGCCGAACGTATGCCGAACGGACTGTTGCTGGCTGATGAGTTCGATAATTTAATCGTAACTCGAACCTTTTCCAAAGCCTGGGGCTTAGCAGGGCTTCGTTGTGGTTTTGCTTATGCTTCAGTCGCCGTTACCGATCTGTTAAACCGTGTTCGTCAGCCATTTAATGTCAGTATTGCGGCATTGGCAGCAGCTCAAGCGGTTCTTTCGGATTCTGAATACCTGAAGAGAAGCCAAGAGGTAAATCAGCAGGGCCTTAAACAGATATCCGAAGGGCTCAATGAATTGGGTGTCAGCTATGTTCCTAGTCAGGGCAACTTTGTCTTGATCGATTTGCAGCAGCCTGCCATGCCGATCTACCAATCCATGTTATTGAAGGGTGTCATTACGCGCCCAGTTGGCAATTACGGACTGCCTAATCATCTTCGGGTTAGTATCGGTCTTGAGCATGAAAACGCTCGCTTCTTGAAAGCCCTAGCTGAGGCGCTTGCTTAATGTCGTTTAAAGCTGAACGCCTATTAGTCATTGGACTGGGTCTGATCGGCGGCTCTTTTGCGCGTGCTGCAAAAGAGTTGGTTAGCGTTCAGCATGTGATCGGTTTCGATCTCAATCAAGAGGAGTGCGACCTAGCGTTGGCTCTCAATGTGGTTGATAGCATCGCAACGGATCTTGAAACAGCGGTAAAACAGTCTGATCTCATTCTATTGGCTGTTCCGGTCAAAGCGATAGAGAAGGTGATGCTGCAGATCGCTCCTTGGCTGAAGCCTGAGGCGATCTTAACCGACGTTGGCAGTACAAAGCTGAACATTCTTGAAGCGGCTAAAGCTATTTGGCCTGAGGGTCTGCCAACAGGATTTATACCTGGCCACCCGATAGCGGGCGCAGAGAAAAGTGGTGTATCGGCATCGCAAACGGATCTCTTCAATCATAAAAAAGTGATTCTGACGCCTCCTGAGGGGGCCTCTAGCGAAGCGACGCTAACTCTGGCCCGAGTCTGGCAGGCAATTGGTGCTGAAGTGGTTCAAATGGAGCCTAAGCGTCATGATCAGGTCTTAGCGGCGACCAGCCATTTACCTCATCTCTTAGCTTTTTCACTCGCAGATACCTTAGCAGCAGAAGCTGAGAGTACCGATATCTTTCGTTATGCGGCCGGTGGCTTTAGAGACTTTACCCGAATTGCAGCCAGTGATCCGACCATGTGGCATGACGTCTGTTTCGCCAACCGTGAGCAGTTGCTAGAGCAGATAGATCGCTTTATGACGGGTGTGCAAGATCTAAGAGCTGCTGTTGATCAGGGTGACAGTCAACGCTTATTGGGCATTTTTACCCGTGCTAAAGCCTCCCGTGAACATTTCTCTTTGGTATTAGAGCGTGCTGGCTATGCTGAGCTCAGAGGTGATGCCATTGATACGCTGGTCTCATCTCCCACGGCTAAGTTGAGCGGTGAGTTACGAGTGCCCGGCGATCGTTCAATCTCGCAACGCGCCATTATGTTGGCAGCGATTGCCGAGGGTGTCTCCGAGATCGAGGGGTTAATTGAGAGTGAAGATACTCTAGCAACGATTCAGATCTTCCGTGATCTGGGCGTGGTTATCGAAGGTCCACACCAAGGTAGAGTAAGAGTGTTTGGTGTGGGTCTAAATGGACTGCAAGCGCCGTCAGCGCCTCTCTATTTTGGTAGCTCAATGACCTCGTTAAGAATGTTGTTAGGTCTACTCTCTGCTCAAGACTTCGATGTGAGGTTAACGGGCAGTGAGCAGTTATCCAAGATCTCGCTGCAAGAGATTATCGATCCACTGACACAGATGGGTGCCTCCATCGACAGTAATACAGGCTCGCTGCCAATCACTATTAAGGGTGGTCAGCGCTTTAAATCGATTACTTATGCGCCAAGTCATGCCAGTGCTCAGATTAAAGGTGCATTATTGTTGGCGGCCATCAGTGCGGGTGTTGAATTAGAGGTTTATGAGCCGAATACGACGCGTGATCACACTGAACGTCTCCTAGATGCCTTTGGTGTTCAATTGGTGAGAGAGGGGCGTCGACTGTTTATCGAGTCGGGCGTTTCGCTAAAAGCCTGTTCGGTTCAGGTACCAGCGGATCTGAGTTTCGCCTTCGCCTTCGCGGTGGGTGCTCTTTTACAACAAGAGTCGAGTCTGGTTATTGAAAATGTCAGTGCGAATCCCACTCGACTTCACTCTTTGCGTCTACTTGAACGCATGGGTGCGCACATTGCGCTGAATAACAATCGTCATGCGGGCGGTGAGCCGGTCGCTGATTTAGAGGTAAAAGCCTCGTTGTTATCAGGTATCGAGTGCCTCTCATCTGAGTTGGCCTCGGTTGGGGATGATCTCCCTCTACTGCTGTTAGCGATGGCGTCTGCTCAGAGTGATTCGACTATATTAGGTATCGATCGAATTCCAGAACGACAGAGAGCCCTATTCAAGACGACAGTGGATGAGTTAAGTAAAGCGGGTGCCGACATCAGTATGTCACATACTGATGTCACTATTTCGCCGGTTTCAGATTGGCGTCCCTGTGAGTTGGAAGCTGCAGATCACCCAGCACTTGCACTCGCTCTACTGATGTTAAGTTTACGTTTTGATCGTTCCATCCGAATTAACGGATGTCGAGCAATCAGTACCGCCTTTCCTGAACTGATTGATCAGGCGCGAAGGGTCGGTATTAAATTGATTGAGGAGTAGTGGATGGATCCACTCAATAATGAAAATTCATGCCCTATCATTACCGTTGATGGGCCAAGTGGTTCAGGTAAAGGTACGATCTGTCGATTGCTGTCGCAGGAGCTTGGTTGGAGCTTGTTGGATAGCGGGGCTTTGTATCGCCTGACGGCTTTGGCTGCGAACCATCATGGTGTTGATCTTAGTGATGTAGAGGCACTGCAGGTGTTGGCTGAGCATCTCGATGTGCGCTTTGTTGCCTCTGAACAGGGCGATGAGGTGACTATTTTACTTGAAGGTGAAGAGGTCACTCATGCTATTCGTGCGGAGCAGATAGGTAACGATGCCTCTAAAGTGGCCGCTATTACTGAAGTGCGCTCTGCACTGTTGAAACGTCAACGCGATTTTGCTCAATCCCCCGGCTTGGTGGCCGATGGACGTGATATGGGAACCGTTGTATTTCCTCAGGCACCGTTGAAGATCTACTTGGATGCCTCCGCAGAGGTTCGCGCGGATCGTCGTTATAAGCAGTTGATAGATAAGGGGCTGAGTGCTAGCCTTGAAACTATATTAGAAGATATTCGTGCGCGAGATGATCGTGACATGAACCGTTCGGTTGCGCCACTTCGCCCAGCCGATGATGCCGTGATTCTCGATAGTACATCTATGTCTATCGATGAAGTTATGAAAACTGTGCTAGAACAAGCACGCCACAAAGGGTTGCGTTAGCACTCCGTAAACTGAGGCTTAGACCATGAGCGAAAGCTTTGCAGATCTGTTTGAAGAGAGTCTTGAACAGGTCAATATGACACCAGGTTCCATCATTACTGGAACCGTAGTAGGTATTGAAAATGACTTTGTTGTTGTAACAGCGGGTCTTAAGTCAGATGGGGTTATTCCCATCGATCAGTTTAAAAACGCTGCAGGTGAGCTTGAAGTCGCTGTTGGTGATGAAGTGCAAGTGGCGCTTGAATCCCTAGAAGATGGCTTCGGTGAAACCAAACTTTCGCGTGAACGTGCCAAGCGTGCAGAAGCATGGGCTGTTCTTGCAAAAGCGTATGAAGCTGGCGAGACGGTTACTGGTCGCATCAGTGGTCGTGTCCGTGGCGGCCTAACGGTTATGGTTAACGGCATCAACGCCTTCCTACCGGGTTCTTTGGTAGATACTCGCCCACTGCGCGATACCAGCCATCTTGATGATCAAGATCTAGAGCTTAAAATTGTTAAACTCGATGAGAAGAGCAACAACATTGTTGTGTCACGCCGTGCGATTCTAGAAGAGGCCAACAGCGAAGAGCGCGAGAAGCTGCTTGAGCAGATGGAAGAGGGCGCAACGCTTAAAGGTATTGTTAAGAACCTTACTGATTACGGCGCGTTCATTGACCTTGGCGGTATCGATGGTCTTCTTCACATTACCGATATCTCTTGGAAACGTATCAAACACCCAAGTGAAATGCTTAATGTTGGTGATGAGATCGACGTTAAGGTTCTTCGCTACGATCAAGAGCGTAAGCGCGTATCCCTAGGTATGAAGCAGTTGGCTGCAGATCCTTGGACTACGGCTATCGAAAACTATGCTGTGGGTCAGCGCGTTACTGCTAAGGTGACTAAGCTTGCTGACTATGGCTGTTTTGCACAGATCGGTGAGGGCGTGGAGGGTCTAGTTCACGTCTCAGAGATGGATTGGACTAACCGCAATATCCACCCATCTAAAGTTGTTCAGGTTGGCGATGAGGTTGAAGTTCAGATTCTCGATATCGACCAACAGCGCCGCCGTATCTCTCTAGGTATTAAACAGTGCCGCGAAAATCCTTGGAATGCCTTTGCATCGTCAACGAACAAGGGTGACAAAGTTTCTGGTACTGTCCGCTCAATCACTGACTTCGGTATCTTCATCGGCTTAGATGGTGGTGTAGACGGTCTAGTTCACCTGTCTGACATCTCTTGGGATGAGTCTGGCGAAGAGGCCGTTAAACGTTTCAATAAAGGCGATACGGTTGAAGCGGTTATCCAGCAAGTGGATGCAGAGCGTGAACGTATCTCTCTGAGCATTAAAGCACTTGCCTCTGATCCATTTAGCAGCTTTGCTGAAGCGAACGGTAAGGGCTCTAAAGTTACCGGTACGGTTGTAGCAGTGGATGCTCGTCAAGCTGAAATTGAAGTGGCTGAAGGTCTAAACGCTATTTTGAAAGTGGCTGAGTTTGCCCGTGAACGAACTGAAGATCTATCTGCAGAGCTCTCTGTGGGTGATAGTGTTGAAGCGATTGTGATCAATGTTGATCGTCGTAATCGTTCTATCTTCTTGTCAGTTAAAGCGATTGAAGCCAAAGAGCAGCAAGAAGCACTTAAAGCGGTTCAGTCTGCTCCAAAAGATATGGATGTAGGCGCAACGACGATTGGTGATCTCATCAAAGAGCAGATGGGTAAGAAAGAGTGATAGAAAACAGGGTGAGCTTATTACCCTGTTTTCAGTATCGATAGGAAGTGGGTATGACTAAGTCTGAGCTGATCGAACGCCTAATAGACAAACATCCGGAACTCTCTGTGAAAGATGTCGAGTTGGCAGTGAAAATCATGTTAACTCAAATGGCTGATACCTTAGCCGATGGCGAGCGTATTGAGATTCGCGGATTCGGAAGCTTCTCACTTCACTATCGTGCCCCCCGCGTCGGTCGCAACCCAAAAACGGGTGAATCCGTTTCTCTGCCGGCCAAGCATGTACCACACTTTAAGCCTGGCAAAGAGCTGCGCGAGCAAGTGAATGCCAGCTTGAAAGATGAGTATTAAGTTTGAGAGCGATTAAACTTCTTATCACGTCAGCGATTGCTCTGTTGGTTCTTTTAACGGGCATTGTTCTCACCATTCATAATACAACACCCGTCGTCATTGATTTGGTCTGGGTGAAGCTACCCGAAGCAAGCCTATCGGTCTGGTTGATCATCTCAATGGTTGTCGGCCTGTTAGTCGGTATTCTATTGACCAGTGCACGAGTGCTGACACTGCGTGCTAAATTGCTCAATTCGGCTCGTAAGTTGCGTAATGCTGAGCAACAGATTGAGACGTTGAATCGTGAGGTTCAACGAGGCGCAGAATGAGTGCCAACTCCCCCTACCTAATTTTTCTCTTTCTACTGATTGCCGTTGCCATAGGTTGGTACCTGGGTAATCGACGCCTGAAAAGAAAAGATCGTCGCAATCAAGCACTACCACCAGCCTATCTGTCAGGTCTTGATCACCTCATTGATAACCGAACGGAAGAGGCGATCGAATCGTTCATTCATGCCCTTGAGGTTAATTCTGACAATTTGCCGGCACACATTGCGTTGGCCAAGCTGCTGAGGCGTAAAGGCGATATCGATCGTGCCGTTCAAATTCATGAGCGCATGTTAAAGCGTAAAGATCTCTCAGTTTATGATCGTCAGCGTGTGAAATTGGCCTTAGCACGAGACTTTTTTGCTCTAGGCTTGCTAGATCGTGCAGAAGACGCTGCTGCACCTCTAGCCAAACAGACCGACTATCCAGAATTAAGATATCGCGCCATCGTTCTGCTAATCCGTCTCTATGAGCAAGAGGGTGAGTGGCATCGGGCGCTGCAAAGTGCTGATATTTTGCCAAAGAAAAACCGTATAGAGCTTGTTAATGAGCTCTCACACTATCACTGTGAGCTTGCCCAAAATCACATCTCTAATGGTGAATTAGACCCTGCACTTAAAGAGTTAGAGTTTGCGTTGTCTACCGATGCAAAGTGTGTTCGAGCCAATCTCATCTCAGCTCGAGTATTCATGTTGAAGTCGCAATGGCGTTCGGCGATTAGAGCCTTGCAAAGCATTGCCGATCAAGACCCACTGTTTATACCAGAAACACTCAATCCACTCAGGCGATGTTTTGACGCTTTAGGTGATGAGCTTGGTTTGAGCCAGTATCTAAATGACTTAATGAAGCAGTACCCCTCAACCAGCGTGATGCTTGCCTTGGCTGAGTTGAAAAGAGATAGGGAAGGGGTTTTTGCTGCGGGCCTATTTATCACTGAGGCGTTGAAGAGTCGCCCATCAGTAAAAGGTTTTAACCGCCTAATTGATATGCATATTGAGCATGGCTCATCCAGTGCACGAGAGAGTCTGTTGAATTTGCGGTCGTTGACGCAGCAGCTCGAGATGTCAAAACCGGTCTACCGCTGTGGTCATTGTGGTTATGCAGCACGCAGTTTAGTTTGGCAGTGTCCAAGTTGTAAGCGATGGGGTAGTATCCGCCCAATCCAAGGTTTAGAAGGTGAATAGAGTGTCCATTGAAGATAACAAACGCGTTATTGTTGCCCTAGATTATCCAGAAGCTGATAGCGCCATTGCGATGGCTAAGCAGTTAGATCCTGAGGTCTCTCGTGTCAAAGTGGGTAAGGAGCTATTTACTCGTTGTGGGCCTGATGTGGTTGAACGTCTGCACGCTCTCGGTTTTGAAGTCTTCTTGGATCTTAAGTTTCATGACATCCCCAATACCGTTGCAAAAGCCTGTGGTGTTGCAGCCGAGCTGGGGGTCTGGATGGTTAATGTCCATGCCAGTGGCGGCCGTCGAATGATGGAAGCGGCTCGTGAAGAGGTTGAGAAGCGTAGCCAGGGGCCGCAACGTACCTCCTTGATTGCGGTGACCGTGCTAACGAGTATGGAGCGCAGCGATCTGGCCGAGATGGGTTTGGATATCGATCCCATTGATCAGGTTAAGCGCTTAGCCACATTGACAGAGAGTTCAGGACTTGATGGCGTGGTCTGTTCAGCACAAGAGGCGGCTGCAATCAGAGCTCAAGCCTCCGATCAGTTCCAGCTTGTGACTCCAGGTATTCGCCCAGCGGGTTCTGTAGTCGGTGATCAGCGTCGCATCATGACACCTGCTGAAGCAATCGCTGCAGGTAGCACCTATTTGGTGGTTGGGCGTCCAATAACCGGTTCAGAAGATCCTAAAGCCGCGGCCATTGAGGTGCAGTCAGAAGTAGATTTGGCTTTAGGTTCAAGGTAAACACTTTGAGGTGTCTGGCCTTTAGCCTGACACCTCTTTCAAATGACACTCATTACTGGATAACCGCTGTTAAAGTGGTGTCAGGCTGAAGCCAGACACCTTACTGCGAAAAAATATAAATATTTTTTGGTGTTTTTTGATCCATGGTCTAGTGTGAATAGTGAGAGTAAGGATTGCTCTCATTTCAAATAAGACATGGAGGTTCACTATGAACATCAAATCTCTCTCTACACGAGTTCTAGCACCACTCTTCTTTACACTGTTTTCATCGACTGCGATGGCAGGTTATCCGGTTAACATTAATTCAGCAGATGCCGTTGAGCTGGCGGATGCTTTGGATGGGATTGGCCAATCTAAAGCTGAAGCGATTGTTGCTTACCGTGATGCGAATGGTCCGTTTAACTCTGTTGAAGCGCTCACAGCAGTTCGTGGAATAGGTGTCGCCACCGTTGAGAAAAATGTGGAATACATTCTTCTTGAACCGGCTAAACCTATGAGTGAATAACGAATAGTGCTTAGGAGGCTCCAGAGGGGCCTCCTAAACCTGATTAAAGTACGAAGAAGAGTGTGAGAGGAATGAATGCCAGGCTGGCTAAATTTCCGATCAGTACAATAGAAGCAACCGTCTCAGGTTGCTGATTGTAGCGCTCAGCAAACATATAGTTCAGAACCGCCGGTGGCAGTACGCTAAATAACACAATGTAGGCGGTGAACTCTTTAGAGAGACCCATAATCCAAGCAAAGGGTATCGCGAATACTAGGCTGCTTAATGGTGAAAAAATGGCTCCATAGACACCGATCTTCCACTGGCTTAGATCGACACTGATCATCCTTACCCCTAATGCAAACAGCATCAATGGAATCGATATCTGGCCCAACATATCGATGGGTGTAGCCAGCCATGTAGGCAATGGCAATTTGAATAGCGCCCAAGCTAATCCAGCAAAGGTTGATAAGATAATCGGATTCTTAAAAAGCCCTGTGAGTTTGGCGTTCTCATCAACAATATGAATGCCCAGACTGAAGTGCAACAGGTTGCTCACTAAGAACATCACCACAAAAGCGGCAAGGCCGGCATCCCCAAAAGCCAGAAGTGCTAGAGGCAGACCTAGGTTGCCACAGTTGTTGAACATCATTGGCGGAACAAAGGTTTTAGAAGAGATGCCCAGAAGCTTCGCAACCGGTTTCATCACTATTCCTGCACCTAGCACCATGACGATCGACCCTAACGCTAGATCTAAGTGTGCGTACAGATCAAAACTCTTTCCAGCCATAACACTGAATATAAGCGCCGGCAAAAAGATATCCATGTTGATGCGGTTTGCGACTTGTAAGTCGGGATTTGCCTTTCTTGCGTAAAGGTAGCCAGCAGTGACTATGGCAATGATTGGAAATACGGTTGAGAAGACCCGCTCAAGCAGTAATAAAAGATCGGCGCTGGTTGTCATTGAGAGTCCTGACATCAAAAAAATAAGTATGGCAAAGGATACTCCAAATAGACTCAATTTTTCATATAACAAAACGTTACTATTGAATTAAATTGGTTATTTATTTCGCATATGCGTAAAAACTTTCAATTATCCGTAGCAAAAAGAGGGTGTTGTCGTAATAGTGCTACACTTGTCGCTAAAATCTGAAATATCTCTGGACTAAAGTCGAGTGCCTGTGTAGTGTTTTTACATAAATCAAAGCTAGACGCAGATTGACTGCGCTTCAAACGATCAACCAGGTACCTTTTTTACAAGGTCCAAGCGTCAACGGAAATGGCGCAAAAGGGAGAGTACTGTGAACGAAATCATTGAAGATATCGACCCAATTGAAACGGATGAGTGGCTTCAGGCATTAGAGTCAGTTGCGCAACATGAAGGCAGCGATCGAGCGTCTTACCTTCTTAGAAAATTGGGTGCCAAAGCGGCTGAGTTAGGTGTTGAAAACTGTTCAGAGTTGAGCACACCCTATAAAAACACTATAGCGCCACAGAACGAAGCGCCTCTTCCTGGTGATCTATTTATGGAGCGCCGCATCCGTTCCTTCATCCGCTGGAACGCGATGGCGATGGTGATGCGAGCGAATGACAACGATGAGGGACTTGGCGGTCACATCTCTTCATTTTCATCTTCAGCAACACTTTATGATATCGGTTTTAACCACTTCTTCCGTGGTAACGAAGGCGAGCAAGATGCTGATATGGTCTTCTTCCAAGGCCACATCTCACCAGGCATCTATGCACGTGCTTACCTTGAAGGCCGTCTGACTGAAGAGCAGTTAGACAACTTCCGTCGTGAAGTTGATGGTAATGGTCTATCGTCTTACCCACACCCTTGGTTGATGCCTGATTTCTGGCAGTTCCCAACCGTCTCTATGGGTCTAGGTCCAATCCAAGCCATTTACCAGGCACACGTGATGCGTTACATGTCTGCACGTGATTTGGTTAAACGTGGTGATCGTAAAGTTTGGGCATTCCTAGGTGATGGTGAGTGTGATGAACCAGAATCCTTGGGTGCTATCTCACTGGCTGGTCGCGAGCAGTTAGAGAACCTTATCTTCGTTGTTAACTGTAACTTGCAGCGTTTGGATGGTCCGGTTCGTGGTAACGGTAAGATCGTTCAAGAGCTAGAGAGTGTCTTCCGCGGTGCGGGTTGGAACGTCATCAAGTGTCTATGGGGTCGTCACTGGGATCCGCTGTTTGAGCGCGATAAGACGGGTCTACTGCAGAAGCGTATGGACGAAGTGGTCGACGGCGAACTTCAGAACATGAAGGCGAACGGCGGTGCTTACACACGCGAGCACTTCTTTGGTAAATACCCTGAGCTTCTTGAGCTGGTTAAGGATATGTCTGATGACGATATCATGAACCTTAACCGTGGCGGTCATGACCCATACAAAGTGTACGCTGCCTACAAGGCTGCGGTTGAGCACAAAGGTCAGCCAACGGTTATCTTGGCTCAAACTGTAAAAGGTTACGGTACTGGTAAATCGGGTGAAGCGAAAAACGATACTCACTCGATGAAGAAAGTGGCACTGGATGATCTTAAAGATTTCCGTGATCGCTTCAATATTCCAGTTGAAGATGATCAGCTAAAAGAGCTGCCATACTACCGCCCAAGTCCAGATTCACCTGAGATGAAGTACATGTTGGGTGCGCGTAAGAAACTTGGTGGTTTCTACCCAATTCGTCGTACTGAGTTTGAACAGCTTGAAGTGCCTGCTCTGGATACCTTCGCAGGTCAGCTTAAATCGAGTGGCGAACGTTCGCTATCAACACAGATGGCATTTAACCGTGTGCTAAGTTCTATCGTTAAAGATAAGAATCTTGGTGAGCGAGTCGTGCCGATCGTCCCTGATGAAGCACGTACCTTTGGTATGGAAGGTATGTTCCGTCAGTTGGGCATCTACACCTCTGAAGGTCAGAAGTACGTACCGCATGACCATGACCAGATCATGTTCTACAAAGAGAGCAAGTCAGGTCAGATCCTTGAAGAGGGTATCAACGAGTCGGGTGCATTCTCTGCATGGCTGGCTTGTGCAACAGCTTACTCGAATAGTAACTGTACGCTGATTCCGTTCTACATCTTCTACTCAATGTTCGGTTTCCAACGTGTTATGGATCTAACTTGGGCGGCGGGTGACTCACAAGCGCGCGGTTTCTTGATTGGTGCAACCTCAGGTCGTACGACGTTAAATGGTGAAGGTTTGCAACACCAGGACGGTCATTCACACCTGATGGCGCAGATGATTCCAAACTGTATCTCTTACGACCCAACTTACGGCTATGAAGTTGCGGTGATTGTGCAAGACGGCATGCGTCGTTTGTATCAAGAGCAAGAGAATAAGTTCTACTACATCACTACCCTTAATGAGAACTACCAGCATCCTGAGATGCCTGTCGGAGCTGAAGAGGGTATTGTTAAGGGTATCTACCTGCTTGAAGAGGGTAAGAAAGCTGATCTTCGTGTTCAGCTGTTCGGTTGTGGTTCAATCCTTCGTGAAGTGCGCGAAGGTGCCACCATCCTTCGTGAGGAGTTTGGTGTTGAGGCCGATGTCTGGAGCACAACATCGATCAACGAACTGACTCGCGATGCGATGGAAGTGAATCGCTGGAACATGCTTCACCCAGAAGAGCAACCACGTGAGTCCTTCCTAGAGCAATCTTTGAAAGGTCACGAGGGTCCTGTTATCGCTTCTACAGATTACATGCGTATGTATGCTGATCAGCTGCGTGAGTACATTCCACGTCGCTACAAAGTACTGGGTACTGATGGTTTCGGTCGTTCAGATACACGCAGCAAACTGCGTAGCTTCTTCGAAGTTAACCGTTACTACGTCGCTGTAGCAGCGCTTAAAGCACTTCAGGAAGAGGGCAAAATCGAAGCTTCAGTTGTCGCTAGCGCGATTCAGAAGTTCAACATCAACCCGGATAAACCAGCACCTTGGACGGTTTAAGTCGATTGAGAACTTTGAAGAATTCGTAAGGAGATAACTGTGAGTACTATTACTGTAAACATTCCAGATCTCAGCGGCGCAACTGACGTTGATGTGATTGAAGTACTTGTGGCTGCTGGGGATGTGGTCGCTGAGGGCGATAGCCTGATTACACTAGAGACCGATAAAGCCTCTATGGAAGTGCCTTCACCGCAAGCAGGTAAGATTGTGTCGATGGCAATTTCAGAAGGCGACACAGTCAATGAGGGCGATCTGTTAATGGAAATTGAGATTGCCTCTTCTGAGTCTGCACCGGCTGAAGCAGCCGTTGCTGAGCCAGAATCGATTGAGCCAGTCTCTGCGCCTGTAGAGTCGGCTGCTCCAGTGGCGGCTGCGTCGACTATCGAACAGGTTCTAATTCCAGACCTGAGCGGTGCATCTGATGTGGATGTAATCGAGGTGTTGGTCGCTGTCGGTGATACGGTCTCTGAAGGTGATAGCCTAATCACTCTAGAGACAGACAAGGCTTCTATGGAAGTTCCCTCTCCAGCATCGGGTGTCGTTAAAGCGCTAACGATTGCCGAGGGTGACAAGGTCAATGAAGGCGATCTACTGATCGAGCTTGAAGTAGCCGGTGCAGCTGCGCCAGTATCAGCACCTGTTGAAGCTTCACCTGCTGCGGCACCTGCTGAAGTGTCAGCGCCTGTTGCAGCGGCACCGACAGGCGGCGTTGAGTCTGTATTAATCCCAGATCTAAGTGGTGCATCGGATGTCGATGTGATCGAGGTGTTGGTCAAAGAGGGTGATAGTGTCGCTGAAGGCGATAGCCTGATTACGCTTGAGACCGACAAAGCGTCAATGGAAGTTCCGTCACCAGCGGCTGGTGTCATTAAATCGATGAAGATCAGCGAAGGCGATAAAGTTAACGAAGGTGATCTTCTATTAGAGCTTGAGGTGGTAGGCACTGCTCCTGCAGCAGCTCCTGTTTCTGCACCTGCACCTGCACCAGCGGCTTCAGCGCCTGCTCCAGCGCAGTCAGCAGCACCTGAGAAACCAGCTCCAGTTGCATCAACAACGGATTTAGTGGATCTAGAGAAGCGTAATCGCTCAGTTCATGCTGGTCCTGCCGTTCGCGCCATTGCGCGTGAGTATGGTGTGGATCTCTCCAAAGTAACGGGTTCTGGCCGCAAGGGTCGTATTGTTAAGCAGGATGTTCAAGCCTACGTTAAAGGTGCGCTACAGAAGTTGGATTCAGCTCCTGCTGCCGCGGTGACTGGTGGAAGTGGTATACCTGCAATTCCTGCGGTAGATCACAGTAAGTTTGGTGAGATCGAGAAAGTTAAGCTAAGCAAGATCGATAAGATCACCCGTGACAATATGTCTCGCTGCTGGTTGAACATCCCTCATGTGACTCAGTTTGATGATGCTGACATTACCGAACTTGAAGCCTTCCGTAAGGAGATGAAGGATGAAGCGGCTAAGCAGGGTGTGAAACTGACACCACTTCCTTTCTTGATCAAAGCGGCTGCGATTGCCCTAACGCGTCATCAGAAGTTTAACGCTTCTCTGGATGCGGATGGTGAGCACATTGTCTACAAGAAGTTTGTAAACATTGGTATTGCGGTTGATACCCCTAACGGTCTGATGGTTCCTGTTATCAAGGATGCAGACAAGAAGAGTATCTACGAGCTCTCTAATGAAGCGATTGAGCTGGCGGGTAAAGCGAAGGAGCGTAAGCTCAAGCCAAATGAGATGCAGGGAGCGTGTTTCACAATCTCTAGTCTTGGTGGTATCGGCGGTACAGGTTTCACCCCTATCGTGAATGCGCCTGAAGTAGCTATCCTGGGTGTCTCTAAAGCGGATATCAAGCCGCGTTGGAATGGTAAGGAGTTTGAGCCTCGCTTGATGCTGCCACTCTGCCTGTCGTATGACCACCGTGCGATCAACGGCGGCGATGCGGGTCGATTCCTAACAGATCTTAACGGATTGCTAAGCGATATTCGTCGTTTGGTTTTGTAAGTTAAGAGAACTCACTTATAAAAGCCCTGCACTGCAGGGTTTTTTTGTTTCAAACTCTCTATTTTTACAAAGTAAAATGTATTTTGTTATTCGGAATTAGCGATCGTGATACGCTTTAAATTTGGAGGTGCATTATGATTCAAGGGTTTTTAATACTGCTGGCATTTCAGCTGTTGGGTGAGTCGCTGGTTGTTGTATTGGGGTTGCCGCTACCGGGTCCTGTCATCGGTTTGGTTCTGCTGTTGTTTGGTCTGTTAGGGCTCGGCCGTATTCCAGATTCACTTAAAATCACCAGCGATGGATTGCTATCGAATTTAGCGCTTCTGTTCATACCTGCTGGTGTGGGATTGGTGCTGCACTTTGATCTACTGGCCAGCGAGTGGTGGATCATTCTATTGGCTCTATTGATATCGACCATTCTGGCGACAATTGTGACGGCGGCTCTGTTTCAGTGGTTAATGAAGCGGGTAGGGGGTGAGAAGTGATTATAGGAACCGACTTTTGGGTCTACTTTGCTGCCCGACCTCTGATATGGATTGTGTTGACCTTGGCTGTGTTTACCTTGGCGAATTTGCTCTATCAACGTGCAGATCGTTCGCCCATCTTACATCCTGTCTTGATCAGCATGGTTGTCCTGATTCTTATGTTGTTGGTGACCGGAACACCTTATGAGACCTATTTCTCAGGTGCTCAGTTTATTCACTTCCTACTCGGGCCTGCGACGGTGGCGCTGGCAGTACCGATGTTCCAATATTTTGATGAGATTCGTAGGCTCTGGTTGCCGATATTAGTCTCCAGTGCAGTGGGTGCACTGGTGGCCTCACTCTCTGCAGTTGGTGTGGCTTGGCTATTTGATGCTCGAGCTGAAACCATGATGTCAGTAGCACCGAAGTCAGTTACATCGCCTATCGCTTTGGGTATTGCGGAGAAGATTGGAGGGTTACCCTCCTTGGCCGCTGCTTTGGTGTTAGTGACCGGGGTGATGGGTAGTATTTTGGTGCCGATCATTCTTAAGCGAATGCGAGTTGAGGATCAGGCTGTTCGAGGCTTCGTATTGGGTTTGACCTCCCATGGTTTTGGCACGGCCGTAGCGTTGGAGGTGGGTGCAGTAGCCGGTGCTTTTGCTGGCTTGGCGATGGGATTGACCGGTCTATTAACAGCCTTCCTACTACCAATTGTTATCGGCTGAATTTGAAATAGAGAGGCAACAGCAGTAAAGTTCGCGCCGAGATTGAAGGATTAATAGGTCATTATTGCCAATGAGTACTCCACTAGAGCGCTACAAAAAGGATTTGCAGCGCGACGACTTTTCATACGACGCCACTCAAGAGATGGCCGTTGAACACTTGCAGCGACTTCATGATCAGCTAATTGAAGCTGAGAATGCGCCGGCTCCAGGACTTCTGGGTCGTCTTAAGCAAAAAGTGGTGAAAGAGAAGGTGGAGCCGATTAAAGGTCTCTATTTCTGGGGTGGTGTGGGTCGTGGTAAGACCTACTTGATGGATACCTTCTATGACACGCTGCCCTTCGAGAGAAAGATGCGTACGCACTTTCACCGTTTCATGCAGCGAGTCCATGCTGAGCTGAAAGCTTTAGATGGCACTAAAAACCCTTTGGTTACCATCGCTGAAAAGTACTCGAGAGAGACGCGGATTATCTGTTTTGATGAGTTTTTCGTCTCTGATATCACCGACGCGATGATCCTGGGTAGCTTGCTTGAAGAGCTATTTGCCCGCGGCGTCTCTCTTGTAGCGACCTCCAACATCGTGCCTGATGGTCTCTATGAGAATGGTCTGCAACGTGCGCGCTTTATGCCAGCCATTGCGCTGCTTAATCAGTACACCGAGGTCGTGAACGTCGACAGTGGCATCGATTACCGTTTAAGAACACTTGAGCAAGCTGAACTCTACCACTGGCCACTGGATGATGGTGCTGATGAGTCGCTTGAGAAGAGCTTTAATGGTTTGGCACCAGATCTTGAAGAGTTAGAAGAGAACCTGTCGATTGAGATCAACAACCGCATGTTAACGGCTCGTAAAGCTTGTGAGGATGTGATCTGGTTTGACTTCAGTGCGCTGTGTGAAGGGGCGCGCTCACAAAACGACTACATTGAGTTGGCGAAACTCTACCATGCTGTACTGCTAAGTAATGTTCCACAGCTTGGGCGTACCAATGATGATGCAGCGCGTCGCTTTATCAACCTAGTCGATGAGTTTTATGACAGCGGTGTGAAGTTGATTATCTCAGCCGAAAAGCCCATTCATGAGATCTACACAGAGGGTCGATTGGAGTTTGAGATCGAACGAACCAAATCTCGACTGCTTGAGATGCAGTCGCATGAGTACCTGGCGAGAGAGCATAGAGCGTAAGTTGAAAGCGGGTGACAGGCTGAAGCCAGTCACCGAATGTGCTACCTACAACCTGTCCGTGTCTGGCTTCAGCCTGACACGACCCTATCGGCGGTTTTCCAGAGCGTAAAGCAACGCTTCCAACCACCTAAAAAAAATTCAATTTACACTGGTTTTATAAGCATAAATTCCTGTATAATCCGCGCTCCGCGTAATTGCGGAATGGAAGGTTGTGATTACCACACAACGAATAATTATAAGGTAAGTCGGGATCTATCCTCGATTTTGATTCGAGACTTATAGTAGGAAAATACAATGTCATACACTGTTAGCGCTAAGCCAGCCGAAGTAAAACGCGACTGGTACGTTGTTGACGCAGAAGGTAAAACCCTTGGTCGTCTAGCAACTGAAATCGCTCGCCGCCTACGCGGTAAGCATAAAGCGGAATACACTCCGCACGTTGATACTGGCGATTACATCGTCGTTGTTAACGCTGAAAAAGTACACGTTACTGGTAACAAACGTAACGACAAAATGTACTACCGTCACTCTGGTTTCCCGGGTGGTCTTAAAGAAGCAAACTTCAATAAGATGATCCAGACTTTCCCTGAGCGTACGATTGAACTTGCTGTTAAAGGCATGCTGCCAAAAGGCCCTCTAGGTCGTGCGATGTACAGCAAGCTGAAAGTATATGCAGGTACGGAACATCCGCACACTGCTCAGCAGCCTAAAGAATTGAACATCTAAGGGAAAACGAACAATGGCAACTACTCAGTACTACGGCACTGGCCGTCGCAAAACTTCCACTGCCCGCGTTTTCCTACGTCCAGGCACTGGTTCTGTTTCTATCAACAACCGTACTCTTGAGCAGTACTTCGGTCGTGAAACTGCACGTATGATCGTGATGCAGCCACTTCAACTGACTGAAACTGCTGAGAAATTCGACGTATACGTAACGGTTACTGGCGGTGGCGGTTTCGGCCAAGCTGGTGCTATCCGTCACGGTATCACTCGCGCTCTTATGGAGTACGATGAGACTCTACGTCCTACACTTCGTCAAGCTGGTTTCGTTACTCGTGACGCTCGTGAAGTTGAACGTAAGAAAGTGGGTCTACGTAAAGCACGTAAGAAACCACAGTTCTCAAAACGTTAATTCGTTTTCGGCTCTACAGCCACAAAAAAACCCAAGCAATCGCTTGGGTTTTTTTTCGTTATAACCTTATGATTATTTAGTCTCTCTAAACACCCCTGAATACGACTATTGGCGGGCCTTTCCTTGACCTGTCACCTTGAAAAAATAGGGTCTTTTCTTTACCATTTCGCGCCAGATAGAGGTCTCAATCCGATAGTTCGAGATCTCATGTTAAACGGATTTTATCTTTCGTTTCGCTCCGTCTATTTGAGGTGATCCCTCGATTAGACCAATTAAGGGAGAGTAGTTGATGAGCAATGACGGCGTAAATAAAGGCCGGCGTCGACTTCTAATTGGTGCTACATCTGCAGCGGGTGCAGTGGGCGCAATTGGAGTAGCCGTACCTTTCGTCGCTTCCTGGAATCCTAGTGCCAAGGCGAAAGCCGCTGGTGCACCTGTTAAGGCGGATATCAGCAAGCTAGAGCCAGGTCAGCAGATGATTGTTGAGTGGCGTGGTAAGCCTGTATGGGTTGTACGACGCACTGAAGAAGCATTGGCGAACCTAGAAAAACTGAACGGCCAGTTGGCTGATCCAAGTTCAGAGAAACCTCAGCAGCCAGAATACATTCCAGGAACCTCTGCTCGCTCTTTGCGCCCAGAGATCATGGTAATGGTTGGTATCTGTACACACTTGGGCTGTTCACCAACTTACCGCCCTGAAGTGGCTCCAGATGATATGGGTCCTGAGTGGTTGGGCGGTTTCTTCTGTCCATGTCACGGTTCTCGTTTTGACCTGTCTGGTCGTGTTTATGCGGGTGTTCCTGCACCGACTAACCTGGTCATTCCTCCTCACTCTTACCTTGATGACAATACGCTTGTTATCGGTGTCGATACGGAGACTGCATAATGGCTGGTTCACGCAATAAGGGTAATCCAGGCTTCATGGGCTGGATCGATGATCGTTTCCCAGCGACAGCACTTTGGGATGATCACCTAGCAAAATACTACGCACCAAAAAACTTTAACTTTTGGTACTTCTTTGGCTCTCTTGCTCTATTGGTTCTAGTTAACCAGATCCTAACGGGTATCTGGCTAACAATGAGCTACAACCCAAGTGCTGAAGGTGCCTTTGCCTCTGTTGAATACATCATGCGTGATGTTGAATACGGTTGGTTGCTGCGCTACTTGCACTCTACCGGTGCATCGGCCTTCTTCGTAGTTGTCTATCTACATATGTTCCGTGGCATGATGTACGGCTCTTACCGTAAGCCTCGTGAGCTTGTGTGGCTGTTTGGTATGACCATCTACCTAGCGCTGATGGCTGAAGCGTTCATGGGTTACCTACTTCCTTGGGGACAGATGTCTTACTGGGGTGCACAGGTAATTGTATCGCTATTCGGTGCTATTCCTGTCGTAGGTGCTGATCTGCAGCAGTGGATTCGTGGTGACTTCTTGATCTCAGGCATCACTCTGAACCGCTTCTTCGCGCTTCACGTTATTGCGCTGCCAATCGTCATTCTAGCGCTTGTAGTACTTCACATCATCGCACTACACGAAGTGGGCTCTAACAACCCAGACGGTGTAGAGATCAAAGAGAAGAAAGATGAGAATGGTGTACCTCTAGACGGTATCCCTTTCCACCCTTACTACACAGTTAAAGACATTGTCGGCGTTGTCGTCTTCCTGTTTGTTTTCTGTACGGTTGTATTCTTCTTCCCTGAGGGTGGCGGTTACTTCCTAGAGAAGCCAAACTTTGAGCCTGCGAACCCGCTGAAAACGCCTGAGCATATTGCACCGGTTTGGTACTTCACACCTTTCTATGCAATCCTGCGTGCGATTACTTTCCCACTGTTTGGCTTGGATGCTAAGTTCTGGGGTGTCGTTGCAATGGGTGCTGCAATTGCGATCCTGTTCGTACTGCCTTGGCTAGATCGCAGCCCAGTTAAGTCGATCCGCTACAAAGGCTGGTTGTCTAAAATCTGGTTGCTCGTATTTGCGATCTGTTTTGTCATTCTGGGTGTTTTAGGTGCGATTCCAGCAACGCCAGAGCGTACTCTGCTTGCTCAGATCTGTACTGCTTTGTACTTTGCATTCTTTATCCTAATGCCATGGTACACACGCATGGAAAGCACTAAACCAGTACCAGAGAGGGTGACAGGCTAATGAAAAAGTTTCTACTTACTCTAGTAGTGGCCCTTATCCCATCAGTAGCTTTGGCTGCTGGTGGTGCAAAAATGCCACTGGAACATATTGAACTGGATCGTACCAACGAAGCCTCTTTGCAGCGTGGTATGGCGACGTTTGTTAACCGTTGTCTTGGCTGTCACTCAGCTCAGTACCAGCGTTACGAGCGTTCAGCGACGGATCTAAACATCCCTGCGAATCTGGTTGAGGAGCACCTCATCTTCGGAGACAAGAAGATCGGTGAGCAGATGACGATCGCTATGAAGTCTTCTGATTCGGCGACATTCTTCGGTAATCCACCACCAGATCTAACGCTAGAGACACGTCTACGTGGTCCAGATTGGGTATACACCTACCTTAAGAGCTTCTACAAAGATGAGTCTCGACCATGGGGCGTTAACAACGCCGTCTTTAAAGATGTGGGTATGCCTAATGTGTTGGAAGATCTTCAAGGTACAGTGACACTTCGTTGTTCACAGGAAGAGCTGCTGCACCGTGGTTTAGAGTCTGAAATCGATCCGCTAACAGGTGTTGCTAAACCGGGCTGTCTAACGGTCGATAATGGCACTGGTTCACTTGAGCCTGCTGAGTTCGATAAGGTGATCTACGACCTTGTTAACTACATGGCTTACATGGCGGAACCGTCTAAAGCAGATTCGCACCGTATCGGTACGAACGTATTGATCTTCTTGTTCTTCTTCTTCTTTATCGCGTTTGCATTGAAGAAAGAGTACTGGAAAGACATACACTAAACGTTCGATTTCTGTTAAATTATAAAATCTACGTATTCCATCGGGGTGCGTAGATTTTTTGTTTCTAATATCTGTTAATTTTTGGAGTAGTAGATGGGCGTGGTAGCTAAACGTTCTTCAATGACCTTTTTCTCTGATGGAGCTGATCATTACAGCCATCGAGTTCGCATTGTTCTGG
The DNA here is from genome assembly GCF_013283345.1 of Marinobacterium sp. xm-d-564. Taxonomy (NCBI): domain Bacteria; kingdom Pseudomonadati; phylum Pseudomonadota; class Gammaproteobacteria; order Oceanospirillales; family Oceanospirillaceae; genus Marinobacterium; species Marinobacterium sp. xm-d-564. Next base: position 204,406 of record NZ_WBYO01000004.1, read on the forward strand.
CGGAAAAAGGTGTAGCGGTTGATATTGTCGACTGCCAAGATGATGAGTTGCCAGAAGATGTTGCTGCTCTTAACCCATACAACAGCTTACCAACACTGCTTGATCGCGAATTGGTTCTGTTCGAATCGAATGTGATGATGGAGTATTTGGATGAGCGTTTTCCACACCCTCCATTGTTGCCGGTATATCCTGTAGCGCGTGCAGAGAGCCGACTCTACATCTACCGTATTCAACGCGACTGGTGTCGCTACGCTGATACCATTCTTAACAAGAAGGGTAGCGAAGAAGAGATCGATGCTGCACGCAAAGAGCTGCGTGACAGTCTAGTGGCAATCTCGCCGATCTTCCAAGAGAAGCCGTACTTCATGAGTGAAGAGTTTAGCTTGGTCGATTGTGTCATTGCTCCCATTCTATGGCGTCTGCCTGCGATGGGTATTGAGCTTCCAGAAGCTCAGTGTAAGCCGCTGATCGCTTACATGGATCGCCTATTTGATCGTGAATCTTTCCAAGAGTCACTATCAGAAGCAGAGCGCGAGATTCGCGAGTAATCTGTGTCTGAACTAACCCCCTCGCGTGGTTACCTACTAAGAGCCCTCAATGAGTGGCTCTTAGATATGGATCTAACGCCCCATATTGCTGTTGATGCTCTGGTGCCAGGCACCGATGTTCCTCAAGAATTTGTCAAAGATGGGCAGATCACACTCAATATAGCGCCCGGCGCTGTACGTGATCTCTACATGGACAATGAGGCGCTCAGCTTCAACGCTCGCTTTTCAGGAACGCCTCGACAAGTCTATGTACCGATGGCGGCGCTGATCGCTATTTTTGCCCGCGAGAACGGCGTCGGGATGGGGTTTGGTATGGAGCCGGGTGCCGAAGCACTTAATCTTGTGCTAGAGAAGGCGCATGCAGAGCCGGGTAGTACTGAAGCAGTGACGGCAGAAGCCTCAGCTGCTAAACCTGATGCTGCCAAAAGGCCTGGCTTGCGTGTCGTTAAATAGGCGATGAGATAATAAAAAGGGAGCAATTAGCTCCCTTTTTTGTGCCTGTTAGCTGCTTATGGCAGTGGCACGTACTCAAATACTTTAACAATGCGCTGCACACCGGGTACTTCACGCACAATCGCTACGGCTTGATCGGCTTCGCGCTGGCTAACCAAGCCCATCAAGTAGACAATGCCATTTTCGGTGACAACCTTAACGCGTAGCCCCTCAATTGACTTGTCACTTAGGAGTTTCAGTTTAACGCGGCTGGTTAGGTAGATGTCGTTACTGCGTACAATCGTTGAGCTTGGTCCTGCAATCTCAAGTTCGTTGTGGATGCGTTTGACTTCTCGTGTCTGTCCAACGATCTGCTCAGCCTCTTGGCGAACATTCTCATTAGGCACCTGACCCGTTAATAACACCTGGCCGTTAAAGCTTTTCACATTGATGTGAGACTGAGCCAGTGGTGCCGATCCTTTACTTAGGTTGACCATGACTTTTAGCTCAATGGCTTCATCTTCGATGATGTTACCCAGTGTGCGATTTCCAATGTCTTCGCGAATTGGCTCCTCACGTGATGAGCTTACGATGGTAGAACAACCCGTTACTAGAGTCGTTGTCATCACAAGAGTGGCTAGGACTTTTTTCATGGCAAGTTAAGCTCCAAAAAGTTGATATTCAATAAGATCGAGAAGGCATTGAAGGGTCAGCATCTGTGCCAGGTGGATCGATGGATCATCCTCTGCTGCTACGCAGATCTCAATCTCTGTTGGCTCCATTAGTGCGGTAATATTTCCGCCGTCACGACCCGTGATCGCGATCACCTGCATTTCACGGTCGTGTGCCGCTTGAATTGCTTGAATGAGGTTACGATCATTACCTGAAGATGAGATTAATACTAAAACATCTCCGGGTTGACCCAATGCCTGGATTTGGCGCGCATAGGTCTGAACATAGCCAGACTCTTCTGCGGTACCGGTAGTGACACCGGAGTCAGCCCCAAGAGCGATAGCAGGCAGGCCCGGGCGCTCTTCACGAAATCGCTGCATAAGCGTCGTTGTGAAGTAGTTAGCGATCGATTGACTCGCGCCATTACCGGCGCAGATGATTTTGTGCTCTGACATTAAACAGGCTAGCAGCTGTTCAGAGGCGTCAGCGATCACCGGCGAGTAGTGCTCAATGGTTTGAGCGCTAATGCCTAAGGCGGTGTGTAACTGATTGACGATTCTCTCTTCGAGTTCCATATGACTACTAGCTATCGGGTCTAAAGGCATCTTTATACCATAGACAGTTGCTTATCTCGCCCCCTGTAGTGAGAGAAATGACATCAAATCTAAAGTTGTAGTTTGCATAACGTCTATTTTGGCCGATCCAGAGATGTGCGGCTTTAATCAGTTTGCGCTGTTTGCTGGCCGTGACGCTCTCGGCGCCCGACCCATAATGGGGATTGGATCGGACTCTTACTTCAACAAAAACGATGGTATCGGAGTCCAGCATCACTAGATCAATCTCCCCAAAACGGTAATTCACGTTTCGGTTTAGATATTTTAGACCCTGTTTACGAAGATACTGCTCAGCGATCTGTTCGCCCTGGTTGCCGATGGTTTTGCGGTTCATAGTCTCATCCTTGAGTGGTTATGAACTTAGTTTAGCTGAACCTCTTGAGTCTGCATGTTGATAGTCTCTGGCTGAGGCTCCTCCAAAGGGTCACTCTTTAAGGGCTTGGTTTCAGGTATCTGTGGTTCGCCCAATAAAACAGGTATACCTTGATCAAATTGTGCCCAGAGTAGCTGACGATTAAATCGTCCTGATGGGTCTAAGCTTAATCGGCCTGTCTCCCCTTGCACCGTTAGCTCTGGTGAACTCTTTAGCTGACTTAGGAAGGGGTAGACTTTGACCGCGTCTGAACCCAGTGCGTAGAGGCGTCCAAGTCGACTCGCGCTGTCGGGTCTCTCGAGTGCTAATGAGAGGTTCAAAGCTGTCGTTGGCTGAAGTAACCAGGGTTGGTCTGGGAATTGGATGCGATTAAGGTCGACGTCCCTTGTCTCATTGAAGTTGCCTTCAAAGTGGTGGGAAGTCGCATAAATGGGGTAATCACCAGCAAAATGGAATGCGAGCATGGGAGTCAGTTGACGTGCATCCTGTGGTTGAGCGGCCAGCAGAATGGCATCAATATCGCGTCTTGGACGCTCATCAAACTCCAGCGACTCGCCTAACAGTTTTTTAATCGCGTTGTATCGCTCAGTACTTTGATCCGTATTGAGCAGTTGGCTGACCTGACTGGATAGATCGCCATTCAGCTCATAACTCAATTCGGCAACGGCTTCTGCGCCGCTAGATTCTAGGTTCTGTCTGAAATCATCCGCTAAACGAGCGCCCCATGCCGCGGCTGGGGTGATCAGTGCAAAGCGTTTGTGTCCTTCTAGAGTGGCTCTGGTGACAACCTGTTTGATCTCTTGGTCCGAACCTAAATCGAGTTGAAATAGGTTCTCAGTCAAACGGTCAGTTCGGTTAAAGGTGATAAAAGGGACTGGAAGCTTGCCGTTATTTCCCAGTTCATCAATCAATTTACCGCGCAATGGCCCAATCACTAGGTCGGCTTGCTGCTCTATTGTATAGGCGATGATGCTCTCAGCACTGGCACCCTCTGTATCAAGGCTCACTAACTCAGGCGCCTCAAACCCACGTTGTGAGCGCGATTTAAGCGCAGCAATAACGCCCTCTGAAATGATTCGAGCCGGCTCAGCCAAGGGGCCGCTGAAGGGTAGGGCAATTAGGATACGTTTGGCAGAGATAACATCACCATCGAGAAGAGACGCGAGAGCTGCGGGTGGCGTATTACTTGCTGGGTGCTTGTCCCAGAGTGTTCGCCATTGTGAGGCGACTTCACGTTGGGCTGTTAAATCGTTTATTGGAGCAAGCTGCAGTGCGAGTTCAATCCACCCTTGGGTAACAAATCCATAGTTTGAGAAGTTGGCCGCAACCAAGGTTTCATTATCGACTTGGTTAATCAGTGCCCAGATTTGGTCGTTGATACTCTGCTGTTGATCGAGCGAAAGCTCGTTAAGTTCACTCAGAGATAAAACGGCACTGAGCGGGTTGTTTTGCTGTTCGAAAATGTCTGCTTTGAGCAGTGCGATCTCAACACGCTGTTCGCTGTTAAGTGTAGGAAGGTTTTGATCCGTTAAGCGGTTCAGCGCTGACCCACTATCACCCAGCTTAAGGTAGGCTTTTGCCTCTAATTGAACGACGTTGAAGGCGTTATTACTGTTGATGCCTGCTAGGTTGATGACTGACAGACTGTTCGCCGCCTCTTTGTAACGTTGCTGATCAAATAGCAGGTTAGCGGCTTTAAGGCGAAGTACCGCTGCTTGATCACCACGAGCATTGATCGCTTGTAGCAAAATGTCTGCGGCCGTGCTTGCCTGCTTTGGCGAATCCGGTGTTTTATCGACGACGGTTGGTTTTTCTAGTTGCGGAGTACAGCCTGCCACTAGTAAAGCTAATATTGCGCTTCTTCCTAACAACTTCAATGCGTTGCTCATGTTATAGTCCACACCCTGTAACTCAAATCGGATGGATATCATATGTCTTTGCCTACCCTGTATGTTGTGGCAACGCCCATTGGAAATCTTGCGGACTTTACGCCTCGTGCGCAGCAAGTGTTAACCGATGTCGACCTTGTTGCGGCTGAGGATACTCGCCATACAGGAAAGCTTCTGCAGCACTTTAACATTAAAGCGAACTTGATATCAGTACATGATCACAATGAGCGCCAACGCGCGGGATTGATTATTGATCAGTTGGCGGCTGGAAAGAGTGTTGCTCTAGTGTCTGATGCGGGAACTCCGCTCATTTCGGATCCCGGCTTTGTTCTGGTGCGGGCCGTTAAGGAGGCTGGTTATGCCGTCTCACCGATTCCTGGGTGTTGTGCCTTTGTTGCCGCTTTAAGTGCCTCTGGCATGCCTTCTGATCGCTTCTCATTTATCGGCTTTCTACCAGCTAAAACGGGTGCTCGAGTCAAAGCGTTAGAGCAGTTGTCTGATCGTGAAGAGACGCTGATTTTTTATGAATCGACCCACCGCATCGTCGACTCCCTAAAAGATATGCAGAGCGTCTTTGGTGATCAGCGAATGGTGGGCGTAGCTCGAGAGATCACAAAGACGTTTGAGACTATCCACTCAGCACCCATTGCAGAGCTGATTGAGTGGATGTTGGCTGACGCTAACCAGCAACGTGGTGAGTTCGTTGTGATGGTTGAAGGGGCTGTCAAAGAGGAGGGCTCTTTGAATGAAGAGACTCTTCGCGTACTCAATTTATTGGCTGCTGAACTGCCTCCCAAAAAGGCCGCTGCCATCACTTCTGAGATCACGGGTGTTGGAAAAAAAGAGCTCTATCAGCAGCTAATTTCCTAGGGGGCCGTTTCGAAGCGTGCTATGCTTCACTCTGAGTCTTTTAGACAGTCGCCGCTCTGCTTGCAGAGGGGAGGAAAGTCCGGGCTCCATAGGGCAAAGTGCCAGATAACGTCTGGGCGGCGTGAGCCGACGGAAAGTGCAGCAGAAAGTATACCGCCTAAGCGCTTCGGCGCCGGTAAGGTTGAAAAGGTGCGGTAAGAGCGCACCGCGTGGGTGGCAACACTCCACGGCGATGGTAAACCCCACTCGGAGCAAGACCAAATAGGGACCTGTTAGGCGTGGCCCACGCTAGGTCCGGGTAGGTCGCTGGAGGTTAGGAGTGATCCTAATCCTAGATGAATGACTGTCCACGACAGAACCCGGCTTATCGAAAGACTCACCCAATTTCAGTGATTGGCTTGAAAGCTTGTATCTATTGATCCTTCGCATGTGATTTTAATGTGTGAGATTTTATATGGTACAAAAGCTGGTACAAAAGTCCGATCTAAACACCTCAACTTTTAAAAATGTAGGTGTTCGTTATATCTATCAATTTCGGGGCACATATTATTTTCGATATGTTGTCCCGAAAGCACATAGAAATTTGATTCTTGGCGCACCAAAACAATTCAAACTTTCCCTACACACTTCTTCATACACCCTTGCCATTGAAAGGGTTGCTCCATTGTGGCGGTGTGTCGAAGCAGTTAAGTCCTCTTTGGCACCTGATCAAGTCACAGTTCACTATAAGAAATTAGTCTCTGAATTAGAACGATTGCGATATTCGGCTAGAACCTCGCCTGATAGTTCATACCCATTACTTAAGGACAGCTGGTATTCATTATTAAAAAGTAAGAATTGGAAAGAAAAACGACTTTCAACTGCGAACCAAATGTTCAGAAATATTGAATTCTATCTGGGTAATAAGCCGGTCAATCAGTATTCAGTTAGAGATCTTCAGGATTGTCTGAAAAGAATAGCGACTCTTCCAGTCCGTAATAAGTTTCCATACAGAAGCATGCAGCTCGAAGAGGTTCTACATCTCAAAAATGTTCCTGTTGAAGACTATGTTTCTGATAAGACTGTTAAAGAGCACTTAAAGCTTTTGGTGATGCTCTTTACTTCATATTTGTGTGAGGAGATGAAAGTTTTAGTTGAATCTCCAGCGCAAGGCTTAAAAGTCACAGTGAAAGAGTCACGTTTTGGGGCATTTACTGACAAACAAATCAAATCCATATTAGTCACCATGTGACCTTTCCCCTTAGTTAGTACCACTTCTTCGATGAGATTTTGCTAAGCAGCACGCTTAGCGAATTCCTCTGGTGGCACATAGCCAAGTGCACTATGTGGTCTTACTTTATTGTAATGATCTCGCC